>JBAWHH010000702.1:0-4712 GCA_049593715.1 Rhodocyclaceae bacterium | reverse complement strand
GACGTACATCGCGGCGACATCGAATCCGGTCTGCTGGGTGATCTCGACGAAACAGGTCGGGCTGGTGACGTTGATTTCGGTGAGGTAGTCGCCGATCACGTCCAGACCCACCAGCAGCAGGCCGCGGCGGAACAGGATGGGCGCCAGCACCTCGGCAATTTCCCGGTCCCGCGCCGACAGGGGCCGCGCGATGCCGGTGCCGCCCGCCGCCAGGTTGCCGCGGGATTCGCCGGCCTTGGGCACCCGCGCCAGGCAGAAAGGCACAACCTCGCCGCCGATGAGCAGGATGCGCTTGTCGCCCTCGACAATCTGCGGGATGTAGCGCTGCGCCATGATGCTGCGCGTGCCGTCCCGCGTCAGCGTCTCGACGATCACGTTGCGGTTGGGGTCGTCGCGCCGGACGCGGAAAATCTGGCTGCCGCCCATGCCATCCAGCGGCTTGAGCACGGCGTCGCCCATTTCGTCCACGAAAGCGTGCAGAACGTGGGCCTCGCGCGCCACCAGGGTGGGCGCAGTGAATTGCGGGAACTCGGCAATGGCGAGCTTCTCCGAGTGGTCACGAATCGCCCGCGGATCGTTGAACACCCGCGCACCGCGCGCCTGGGCCCGCTCCAGCAGCCAGGTCGCTGCGATGTATTCGAAGTCGAAGGGCGGATCCTGCCGCATCAGCACGGCGTCGAAATCCGCCAGCGGGCAGTGGGCAACCTCGTGGCGCACGTACCAGTCATGGTCATCCTCCGCCACCGCCAGGCGCGTCGCTTCGGCGAACAAGTCGCCGTCGCGGGCGTGCAGCGCATCGCGCATCACGACGTGGATGTGGTGGCCGCGGGCCTGGGCGGCGCGCATCATGGCCACGCTGGAATCCTTGTAGGCCTTCAAGCGTTCGAGGGGATCGACGATGAACGCGAATTTCACGGGATAACTCTCCGGCCAGGAAAAAGGAAATCAGGCCGGCGGCGCGCTGCGCTCCAACTCCAGCGAAGCAGCGAGCAGCGCCAGCCGCGCGATGACGCCATAGGCGAAAAACCGATTCGGCGGCGCATCCGGACTCTCGTGCAGGTCGGGCACGGAACAGGCGATGTTGAAAGCCAGCGGCTTGAACTCCATCCCCGGAGCATTGAGGTTCTCGTCCCGCCCGCGCGCCGTATGCACGCGGTAGAAGCCGCCGACGACGTAGCGGTCGATCATGTACACCACGGGTTCGGCCACGGCGGCATCGATGGTCTCGAAGGTGTGCACGCCTTCCTGGATGATGACCTCCGAAACTTCCAAGCCCTCCTTCACCACCGCCATCTTGTTGCGCTGCTTGCGGTTGAGACCCTTGACTTCGGAGGCGTCCCGGACGGTCATGATCCCCATGCCGTAGGTACCGGCGTCGGCCTTGACGATCACGAAAGGATTGTCGCTGACGCCGTATTCCCGGTATTTGGCGCGGATGCGGGTGAGGATGTCGTCCACCACCGCCGCCAGGCATTCTTCGCCGCGGCGCTCCTGGAAATTCACTTCGCCGCACACGCCAAATTCCGGATTGATGAGCCAGGGGTCGATCTCCAGCCGTTCGGCGAACAGCTTCGCCACGTCGCGGTAAGCGGCGAAGTGGTTGGATTTGCGGCGCGTGGCCCAACCGGCGTGAAGCGGCGGGATGACGTACTGCTCATGCAGGCCCTGCAGCACCGGCGGCACTCCGCCCGAGAGATCGTTGTTGAGCAGCACCGTGCAGGGATCGAAATCCACCAGCCCGAGGCGGCCGCCTTTGCGCACCACCGGCTCCAGGGTCAGCGTCTGGCCGTCGGGCAGGGCTAGTTGGGTAGGCTCGGTGATCTCCGGCAGCAGGCTGCCGACGCGCACGTTCAGGCCACTGTGGTGCAGGATGGTGGTCAGTTGGGCAACGTTCTGCAGATAGAACTGGTTGCGCGTGTGGTTCTCCGGGACGAGCAGGAAGTTGCGCGCTTCCGGACAGATCTTCTCGATCGCCGACATCGTCGCCTGCACGCAAAGGGGCAGGAACGCGCCGTTGAGGTTGTTGAAGCCGCCCGGGAACAGGTTGGTATCCACCGGTGCCAGCTTGAAACCGGCGTTGCGCAGATCCACCGAGGCGTAGAACGGCGGCGTGTGTTCCTGCCACTGGGTGCGGAACCAGTGCTCGATGAGGGTGCTGGCGTCGAGGAATCGCTTTTCCAGGTCCAGCAGCGGACCGGTTAAGGCTGTCGTGAGATGGGGGACCATAGGCGGGAAGCAGGGCTGCGGGCGGCCGGCGAAGCCGCCGACGCACCAAGGCGGTGAATCTTACACGAAAGCCATTTCCATCGAATGACGGGGTCCGCCAGCGACGAGCGGGGCGAACGACTCCGGCAGGGGTGCGTTCTCCAGGCTGCGTTGGGTGAACAGGAAACGCCCGTCGCAGACGAAGCCGAGGTCGGACCAATCGACATCGTTCAACGCGGCGCAAAGGGTTTCGACGTCCAGCTTCGGGTCGTGGGGAAACACCGCCAGCACGGCCCCGTCGTAGTGGATGTTGGGATGGACAAAGAACGGGCGCGCATTGCGCGTCTTGTTATTGACGTAGATCCGCGGCTGGTCGGAAACGTAGTAGCCGCGGCCCCACAACCACCAGTTGCTTTCGTCGAAGGGACGGATGCGCCGCGCCAGAAGGCGCTCCTTGAACGGCTCCAGGTAGGGCACGCGCTCGTTGTAGATCATGCGCCGCAGCCGGCCCGTCTTGCAGGTTTCGGAGCAGACGAAATCCAGATTGCCATGCTCCTCGTTGGCGAACACCGCGTCGTCGCCGCTCACTGCGCCCACTTTGACGAAGAACAAGTCGGAAAAGCGCAGCGGGTAATGCCGCCTCGTAAACAACAGGTGGCCGGCGCATTCCAGGAACTCGCGCTCTTCCTGGCGGCCGGCGGCCAGCGCCTCGCCGAGGGAATCGAGGTCCGGCACGTCCATGAACCGGGTGCGGCGGCTGAAATCACCCCGCTCGAAGCGCCAGATGGCGCAGTTGGGAACGGCGCCTTCGAAAAACCGCGCATCGCCCAGTTCGATGAAATCGGTGATGGTGCCCAGGTCGAACAGGCGCCGGTTGAGACCGACGCTGGAGGTGGTCTTGAGGAAATCCCGTGGCGTGATGAAGATCAACTCACCGCCCGGCGGCAGGTGGCGCAGGCACTTGTCGATGAAGAACAAGTAGAGGTTGGTGCGTGCATCGAAGCCGCGCCGGGGCAGGCGCACCTTGGTTTCCGGGCGGATGTCCTGGAAGCGCACATAGGGCGGATTGCCGATGATGGTCTCGAACTTTTCGCTCTCGGGATAGGCGAAGAAATCCGCCACCAGCGCCCCCGGCGGCGCGTGGCGCCGGTCCGGCTCGATGGCTACACAACCGGAGAGCCGGGAGGAGAACGCGCCGTCCCCGCAGGAGGGCTCCAGCACGCGGCCGTTGTTGCGACGCAGCGCCAGCATGGCCTCCACGATGTGGGCGGGCGTGAATACTTGCCCGAGAACTGCGACGTCGCGCGGGGCGTCAGCGGGCAAAGCGGGATCGGCTAGAATCGAAAGGGCCTTCAAAAGACTTTCCAGGTGAGGGCAGATTGGGCGGGGGCGGCTTTGCGGGTGTTCCAGTTTTCGCGTTGGGAAGTTTACCATCCGCCCTGTCGGCGGCTTTCCCGCCATTCCCCGGACCTGGCCGGCGCGCAGCATCGTTGCCCTTGCCGGACCAACACCGATGCCCGAAATCCTTTCCTTCCCATGTTCCGAGGTGTGCGGTGAGCGAATCCACGGTAATCCCTCTCTCCGAGTTCAAACCTTTCCGCCAACGTTTCGCCGCCGCCCTGCTGCGCTTAGCCGGCTGGCACACCGTGACCGCCGAACCGCCGGGGCCAAAGGCGGTCATCGTGTTCTATCCCCACACATCCAACTGGGATTTCGTCATCGGCATGCTCTACCGCATCGCCGTCGGGTTCCCGGCCCACTGGGCAGCGAAACACACGGTATTCCGGCCGCCGCTGGGCGGGCTGATGCGGCGTATGGGCGGCATTCCCGTCGATCGCCGCGCCAGCCACGGCATGGTGGGCGAGTTGAGCGGTGAGTTCGAACGCGCCGAGCGGCTGTACCTCGCCATCGCGCCGGAAGGCACCCGCTCTCGCACCGACCGCTGGCGCTCCGGTTTCTACCACCTCGCCCTGCACGCCGATGTGCCCATCGGGCTGGCGTTCATCGATTACCCACGGCGCGAAATCGGGGTCGGGGGTTATGTAAGGCTGTGCGGCGAGGCGGAACAGGATTTGCAAACGTTGCGGGAGTTTTACGCCACGAAACAGGGCCGTTACCCGGAAAAGCAGGGGGAAATCCGCTTCAATATCATCGAGCAGTAGCGCCGGTTGCTGGCGGAACCCCGAAACTGGAGACGGGCAGCCCGCCGCCCTATCGGCCACCCCGCCCCTAATTGGCGGAAGGCGGCATAGCAGGCGCTTTCCGCGCTTCGGCTTTGTGCGCCGCAGCCTCCTTTTCCGCCGCCTTTTCGGCCTTTCTCCGGTCGCGTTCGGCGATTTTGCGTTCGACTTCCGCCTGCTGCTTGCGCGTCGCCTCGGCACGCTCGCGGGCTTCGGCCTCCACCTTGGCCCGGCTCTGCGCCTTTGCCGCATCGCGGCTTGCGCGCGCCTCGCGGTCCCGCGCGGCCGCAGCCATGGTTTCCTCGCGCTGGCGGGCATGCGCGGCCT
>JBAWHH010000701.1:0-1864 GCA_049593715.1 Rhodocyclaceae bacterium | reverse complement strand
GGGGGGTATAGATGGAGACCCGCAACGCGGGGCTCACGGCCGACCCCCTGTTCGTCGGCCTCACCCGCCCACCCATGCGCTGGGGCGTGACCTATTCGGGGTTGCTCCTGAATGGCCTCTTCACCATGGGGGCGTTTCTGCTCACGCAGAACCTGCTGTGGCTCTTGGCCTGGTTTCCGATCCACCTGGTCTGCTACCTCCTGTGCCTGTACGACCCGAACTTCTTCGAGCTCTTCCGCCTGTGGGGCGTAACAAGGCTGGCGGGGCATTTCGGCAATCTGCGCTTCTGGCAGGCCAACAGCTACACGCCACTGCCCATCACGCTGCCGGATGCCGCCGGCCGGCGCCCGGGGTCCGACGTGGCGGTCTGGGTGTAGGAGGCAAGCATGGGAGCCAGCGCCCTGCGGGATGCCCGGGTGATGCGCCGCGAAGTGCGGGCCGCCGCCCACATCCCCTATGCCCTGCATGTCACCGATCACGTGGTGAAGACCCGCCACGGAGATTACGTGCAGGCCTTTCGCCTGGGAGGCGCGAGTTTCGAGAGCGCCGATGATGCCCAGATCAACGGCTGGCACGAGCGGCTGAACATCCTCTGGCGCAATATCGCCAGCCCCAGCTTGGCGCTGTGGACGCATCTCGTGCGCCGGCGTGAGAACACCTATCCGGCGGGTAGTTTCCCGCCGGGCTTTGCGGCGGATCTCAAGGCCCGCTACCGGCAGCGCCTGGCCGGGCAGACGCTCATGGTCAATGAGCTTTACGTCTCGGTGGTCTATCGCCCCCAGCCGACGCGGGCGGGCTCGGCGCTGCTGCAGGTGCTCAAGAAGGCGGAACCCCTCGGGGAGGCGATGGAACTGGCCGATTCGCTGGACATCTGCGCGAAGCTCCAGGATCAGCTCTTGGCCGCGTTGGGGCGCTACGACCCCGAGCCGCTGGGGCTGTATCGGAAGAACGACGTGCTCTTTTCGTCGCTGCTGGAATTCTTCGGCGTGCTGGTCAATGGCGAGTGGCAGCGCCTGCCCGCGCCGCGGGGTCCGATCGCCGAGATGCTGGCCACCTCGCGCCCCATGTTCGGCCACGAGGCGATCGAGTACCGCATGGCCACGGCCACCCGCATCGGGGCAATGCTTGGGATCAAGGAGTATCCCACTCCCACGGTGCCGGGCATGTTCAACCCGCTGCTCACGGCGGAGTTTCCTTTCGTCCTGACGCAAAGCTTCACGTTTCTGGCCAAGGCTACGGCCCAGAGCCTGCTGCAGCGCCAGTTCAACCGCATGCGCAATGTCGGCGATCTGGCGGTGTCCCAGGCCGACGCTTTGGAGGAGGCGCAGGATGAACTCGCCTCCAACGCCTTCGTGATGGGGGATCACCACTTCACCCTGCAGGTGCTCGCCGATCCGGTGGAAGCAGTGGGGGAAACCGTTCCCCGGCTGCGGCGCCTCAATGATGCGATCGCCCAGGCGCGCACCATGCTCGCCGACACGGGGATGGTGGTGGTACGCGAAGACCGGGCATCCGAGGCGGCGTTCTGGGCGCAGCTGCCGGGCAACTTCAGCTACCGATCGAGGAAGGCGCCGATCACCAGTCGCAATTTCGCGGCGATGATGCCGCTGCACAACTTCCCCGCCGGGCGGCGCAGCGGCAATCACTGGGGAGAAGCGATCACCCTCCTGGCGACCCGGGCGCATTCGCCGTACTACTTCTCCCTGCACGCGAGTGACCCGACGGATCCCGAGGGTGGCAGCCGCAAAGATTCGGGGCACACGTTCCTGTGCGGGCCCAACGGTACGGGCAAGACGGTGTTCATCGGTTTCTGCCTGTGCATGGCGCAGAAACTCGGCGCTACCCAGGTGATCTTCGATAAGGA
>JBAWHH010000700.1:0-3371 GCA_049593715.1 Rhodocyclaceae bacterium | reverse complement strand
GCTCCAGGGCGGGCGTATGGGGTTTGGTCAGAAAAGGATTGGCGCCGAAGCTGACCAGTCCGCGCACCGGGTAAGGTTCAGATTCGAGAACTGCCCGTGCCATGTCCCGGCTGGTGATCCATCCTTTGCCGGGGGGCCCCAGCGGCCGCTGGTCGCGGCCAAGGGTTTTTTCCAGTTGGCCCGCGGGCAGCAATTCGAACCCCAGGATGTCGTTCAGCGGCGGAACGGCGAAGCGAACGTTGCCGCCGGGCAGATCGAAAGAGCCGGTCAATGCGTAAAGCAGGCCGATGGCGCGGCCGGTTTGGGTGGCATTGCCCTGCTGGCACACGCCGGCCCAGTGGTAATAGCTCACCGGCCGCGACTCGTAGAGCAGCTTGGCGGTTTCTTCGATCTGCTGCGCCGGCACACCAGTCAACGCCGCGACGCGCTGGGGCGGGTAGCGGTCGCAGAGGTCGGCGTAATGCTGGAAGGCGGGCCGGCAGGATACTGCGCCGTTGGCATCCGCCAACACGAATTCGCCGAAAAGTGCCGGGCTTTGGCGCGCTTCGCCGCGGTAGCCACCGCTCTGCGGATCGAGCGCCACCGGCCCGTTTCGCGCAGAATCCCACGCCGCGAATTCGGCATTTTGCCCGGTAGCCGCGGCTCCGCTGGCCGCGAAGAACCTGCCGTTGTCCGCCCGAACCAGGAAAGGCCCGTTGGTCCAGCGGGCGACAAAATCCCGGTCGTACCAGCCGTTGCGGATCATCACTCCGGCAATGGCGAGCGCCAACACGCCATCGCTGCCTGGCCGTACCGGCAGCCATTGATCGGCCGAAGCGGCCATGCCCGCCCGGCGCGGGTCGACGACGATCAGCCGTGCACCGCGCCGCCGCGCCGCCATCGCAGCGTGGGCATAAGCAGGCCACGAGGCCGAGGGGTTGAAGCCCCAGAAGAGCATGCACCTCGTCTTGTCGAAATCCGGCGTTCCGATTGGCGCCCCGAACGTCAGATGCGTGGCGAAATCCTTGTGCCAGTTGCAGTTCTCGGTGGCGAAGACGACGTTGGGGCTGCCGTAGGCGTGGGCCAGACGGTGGATCCAGCCGAAGGCGTCCGCCACGGCCGTGCCGCTGGGAGTGGTCACGCCGAAGGCCACCGATTCCGGGCCGAACTGGGCGGCGGAGCGCCGCAGCTTGTCCACTGCGAAATCCATGGCCTCTTGCCACGTCACGCGGCGCCAGCCAGGATCCGCGCTGCCTTTGCGCCGCGAGCGCATCAGCGGGTGGAGAAGCCGACGCTCGCTATGGACCAGTTCCGGCGCCGCGCGGCCCTTGATGCAGAAGCTCTCCCCCGTGGGGTGCGACCGGTCGGGTTCAACCTTCGTCAGGCGGCCCGCTTCGACGGTCGAAATCGACCCGCAGCGCGAAATGCACAGAGGGCAATAGCCGCGGATGCGTTCCACTCGATTCAAGTGCCGGGACGGGTTTGGGGAACCGCCGCGACGAATCCATTGCCCAGCCGGCGCAACAGCCCAGCGAAGCAGAGCGTCCAGGCGAAGAGGGCAAGATAGACCGTCACCTGGGGAATGAGGTAGAACAAATCCACCCCAGTCGCCACGGCGAACTGGTGGGTGCTCGCCGTGTACATGCCCAGGGGAAACACGATGCCCCAGAACTGCGGGCTATAGGTGATTGGCAGCCGTCGAACCACGTGGGTCCAGATTCCCATGACGATCAACAGGGGGATCCACCATGTTCCCGACGCCCAGAAGAACAGCGTGAAACCCTTGAGATAGGGCACCAGTTCGCCCAGGAGGGGCGATTGACTGCTCTGCAGGATCAAGGTTGTGCCGGCCTGGGTGGTGATTGCCGTGGCGCCCATGTTGATCCAGTAGGGCGGAGTCGCCTCGACCGGGTTCAGGGGAATGAAGGTCATGCGAAAGAAGATCAGCCCGATGATCTTGAGATACATCATGCATCCCATGAGGTAGAACAAGAGCGATACGAACAGAATCGTCTCCTGGTGCCCGACGAAGCGATCCGACACCAGGCTTCCGAGAACCGACACCGATTGCGTGGCCACGGCGGCGATCAGCCAGGTGCCGTTCAGACCGCGGCGCAGCGACGGTTTCCTGCCGGAAAAAATCAGGGCGGCGAACACGGCGTAGGTAATGAGCAGCCAGAGGAGCACCGCCACCAGCCAGAACCACATCGCGACGACGGCGTAGCCGAACAACACGAAAACCTGGACGCCGAGGACGCAGGTGCCTGCCGTAATCGTGAAATATCCGGGGCTTACGGCGTGACGAAGAAGATCGTCGAGCATGCGCCGGGGGTAGAACAGGGCACGCGCCCCGGTCATGACCCACAAGGCGACAAAGGCGGCGACATTGATTGGAAACAAGCCATAGGCGATCCACCCTAGTCCCATGGCCTCGCTCGCGATCGAGACGATGCCGGTGGCCATGACCAGGGAAAAGTAGGAGGGAGGGAGATTCTCGATCCCTTTCCAGGCCAGGCTGCGCGGCATCGTGGTCATGGTGCAGATGGCCTCAAGATGGGCATTCCGGGAAATTCCCGCTGAACGGGGAGGAGCGTCGGCCAAGGAGGGCCCAAGACTCGGGTTCCTTCGCCGACGCTGGGAGGGTCGCCGCTACATGGCTGGTGGGGCGGCGGCTGTCATTTGCCCGGAGCCTCGGGGATAGAGCCACGGGGCAAGACTTCCGATTCAAGATAGGAAACGAGGGCCCATATCTTGTCCGGACTCAGGTTCCCGTTCTGCGGCGGCATCAGCCAGTTCCCTTGCCCTGCCGGTATGCCCGCCGCGATGCGGTAGTAGATCTGCGTGGCGCTGGGCCCGCCCTTCAGCGTCCCGGCATCCAGGTTGCGCGGGCGCACGGGGTGGCCGTTGGAGTCCTTGATCGAGTCGGCCAGCGGTCCATCGCCGTAACCTTTCGATCCGTGGCAAGGCACGCAGGCGTTGGAGTAAAGTTCTTTGCCGGCCGCCACCACGGTACTCGACGATTGCGGCCGCGGCGGAACGGTGATGGCCGCACCGGCTGCCGGGCGGTCTTTCCACAGGTGATTGAGCACCGCGACGAGCGAATCGACCTGCCGCTCACTCAGCGCATTGAAGGCCGGCATTCCCGATCCATGCAGTCCATTGAGGACCACACGACGCAGGTCGCCGTCGCTCGCAATAGCATTGGCAGTAGAGACGTACCTGTAGTGCCCGGTCGTCAGATTGCGCGGAACGGTGGCGAACGTCGGCGACTTCGCGCCGGGACCGTCACCCTCGCCGCCAAGGCCGTGGCAACGCGCACACTGGTTGACATAAAGGGGATAACCCTCCAGAACGGCCCTCGATCCTTGCGCCACGGGCTCATCCTGGGACGG
>JBAWHH010000699.1:0-4541 GCA_049593715.1 Rhodocyclaceae bacterium | reverse complement strand
ACCCAGTCCAGGATTATGTTCGCCACCATCTTTGGATCGTCCTTTGCTGTCTGCCGGGCGTGTTCCAGTTTCTGTTCGTAGGTCATGTCCCCCGGCGGCAGGGCGAGGGTCGTCCCGTCCGGCCCTTCTAGCGCCGCCACGGCTTCGCCATCCTTTCCTTCCTCCTCCTCGGCCACCTCGGGTTCCGGGGACAGCTTGCGCAGGTAGGGTTTCACCACGCCGAAGTAGATCCATGCCGCGAGCAGGGCGAACGCCAGATACTTGCCTATCTCTCTCGCCAAGGCGATGGCCGTCGGGTCTTTCCACAGCGGCAGGTCGGGTAGGGTTTCGACGCCGCTGGCGTCGAAGGGGGTGTTGGCCACGTTGAGCGTATCGCCGCGGTCTTTGTTGAAGCCCATCGCCTCTCGGGTGAGGTCGTTGATCTGCTTCAGTTCAGGCTCGCCCAGGGGCTTGGCGGCGACCTTGCCATCCGCTCCCGCCACCTGGCGGTGGTTCACCACCACTGCTACCGATAGCCGCTTGATGGTACCCATCGGCTGGCGCACATGGCGGATGGTCTTGTCCACCTCGTAATTGACGGTGGACTCCTTGTGCGTGTTGATGGGCGGCTGAACCGGCGCGGCCGGTTGCCCCGGTTTGCCCGCGGGAGTGCCCGGTGCCGGCGGCGTGGTGAGGGGCGCCGTGGCGGGCACTGGCGGCTGGTTGGACAATGCCCCCGGGACCCCCGCCGCGCCGGGCTCGCGCGAAGTGGTTTCCACGCTCTGCGTGCTGCGCAAGGCCGCGGTCTCGGGCGTGCCATTGGGCTTGTAGTTCTCCGCGGTCTGCTCTGTCTGGCTGAAATCGATGTCTGCCGCTACTTGGGCGCGTACGTTCTTCGGGCCCACGACCGGCGCCAGAATGGCCTCGATGCGCCGAATGTAGCTCTGCTCGATCTCCTGCACGTAGTTGATCTGGGTCGGGTCGAGGCCGGCGTTGCGTGCCGGATCTTCGGACCCGGACATGAGCTTGCCGTTCTGGTCCACGATCGCGACGCTGCTCGCCTCCAGCAATGGCACGCTGGAACTCACCAGATGGACAATGCCCGCAACCTGCGCCGCGTCCAGGGAACGTCCCGGCTGCAGGTTCACTAGCACCGACGCCGTGGGCTTCTGCGGATCGCGCAGGAAAGCCGTTTGTTTGGGAATGGCAAGATGCACCCGGGCCGTCTTTACCGCGGCGAGGGACTGGATCGAGCGCGCCAGTTCCCCTTCCAGCGCCCGCTGGTAATTGACCTGCTCGGCGAACTGGCTGATGCCGAGCTTCTGACCCTCCATCAACTCGAAGCCCACCATGCCGCCCTTGGGCAGGCCCTGCGCCGCCAGCCGCAGGCGCAGGTCATGCACCTGGTTCGCCGGGACCATGATCGCTCCGCCGCCCTCGGCGAATTTGTAGGGCACGTTCTGCTGCGTCAGCGTGGTGACGATGGCGCCGCCATCCTGATCGCTTACATTCGAGAACAGGACGGCGTAGTCGGGCTGGCGCGCCCAGATCCAAGCGCCCACCAGCGCGGCGATCAGCGCCGAGGCTGCGACCATGGCGATGACCTTGTTGCGCATCGGCAACTGGTTGAAGTTCCGCAATGGCGCCGGCAGGGGAAATCCCTGGACGGGGGCGGGAGGAGCGGCGGTGGTTTCGGCCATGGAGCGTACGCGCAGGTAAGGCGGGGATCCCGTTTCGAGTTGTGGCCGGATTGTGCCCGCGCGACCGGCGTTTCGATTCCCTGAAAAGCCTCTCCTTTGTCCCCCTTATCGGGATGCCCTCGCCGGCGGTGTGCCGCTAATCTGCCACCACCGAAATCGGATCACCGCTGCTATTGATGATTTGCGCGACCGCCGAACCGAATCCCGATTCGCCGTCCCATCCGGCTGAAAACCTGGCGGAAGCTTTTCGCCTGTTCAATCGCGTTTCTGCCGAGCTGACCGACGCCTACACCAGCTTGCAGAACCAGGTGAAAGCGCTGACGGCGGAACTGGCGGAAGCCAACGGCGAACTGCGCCGCCAGTACCAGGAGAAGGCCCGCCTTTCCGAACGCTTAGCCTTACTGCTGGATGCCCTGCCGGCGGGTGTGGTGGTTCTCGACCACGATGGCGCGGTGGAACAAAGCAACCCCGCAGCCGAGGCCATCGTCGGGGTTCCGCTGCCCGGCAGGGATTGGCGCCAGATCGGCGCTGCCCGCTTTACCGCCACCGAGATGCCCGGAGAGTGGGTCGTCGAAGGGACTCCTTCCTCCCCCGAGGCTTTGCCGGCTTCGCAAAACCCGGGAATCCCAGTCAATGAACCCAAGCGCATTGCGCTCACCGAGACGCAACTGGACTCGGCCGGCGGGCGCATCGTGCTGCTGCACGATATCACCGCCAACCACCGCATGAAACGCCAGGCCGAGCGCAACGAACACTTGGCGGCGATGGGGGAAATGGCTGCGGCTGTCGCCCACCAGTTGCGCACGCCTTTGGCGGCGGCATTGCTGTACACCGGCAACCTGGCGCGGCCGGAAATCGGCCCGGAGGACCGCATCAAGCTCACCGACAAGGCGGTGGCCAGGCTCAAGCACCTGGAGCGGCTGATCCAGGACATGCTGGTGTTCGCCCGCGGCGAGAGTGCCGGCCGCGAATGGTTCGACGCGGCCGGCCTGGTGGTCGAATTGGTACAGATCGTCGAGCCGCTGGCGCGGGAGCGGGATGTGGCTTTCCGTGCCGCCGCCGGTGTCGACGTCGCGCAGATCCACGGTGATCGCAAGGCGGTGCTGGGGGCTTTCCTCAATCTGCTCGAAAACGCCCTGCAGGCTTGCCAAGCGGGCGGTTGCATCAGCTTCCAAGCCACCCTGGACGGCGGTCAACTCGCATTCAGGGTGCGCGACGATGGCCGCGGCATCGACCCGGGCGCCCGCAATCGCCTGTTCGAGCCATTCTTTACCACCCGCGCTGCCGGTACAGGCCTCGGGCTCGCGATTGCCCGCGGTGTCTTCCGCGCCCATGGCGGCGCGATTGAACTGGCCCAGGGAGACGGCGGCGGTGCGGAATTCCTGGTCCAGTTGCCCTGCCGGCTCAAGGCGGCTGCCGGCGCGTCCCAAGTTCCGACTGAAAGTACAAAATGAGCGAAAAACTGAACATCCTCGTCGTCGAGGACGACGCATCTTTACGCGATGCGGTGTGTTTCACCCTGGAATGCGCCGGGCATCGCGTCACCGGAGTGGGCGATGGCCCTTCTGCCCTGGCTTGCATCGGCCGTGACGCCTTCAACCTGGTGGTCACGGACCTGCGGATGGATCCCTGGGACGGCCTGGAAGTCCTGGCGCGCATCCGGGCGCGGGACGCCAACATTCCCGTACTGATGATGACGGCCTTCGGCGACGTGGACAAAGCCGTGGCCGCGATGCGCGGCGGCGCCTGCGATTTCCTCATGAAGCCCTTCGAGTCCGACGTGCTGCTGGAACACGTGCAGCGCTACGCCTTCGTGCCGCCGCCCGCCGAGGGTGTGATCGCGGAAGACCCGCGCACCCGCCAGTTGCTGGCCATCGCTGCCCGGGTGGCCCAGACCGACGCCACGGTACTGCTGACCGGCGAGTCCGGTACCGGCAAAGAAGTGTTTGCCCGCTATCTCCACCAGCAATCGGCGCGCCGGGACGCACCCTTCGTCGCCATCAACTGTGCGGCGATCCCCGAGAATCTTCTGGAGGCCACCCTGTTCGGCTATGAAAAAGGCGCCTTCACCGGCGCCCAAACTGCTCAGGCCGGCAAATTCGAGCAGGCGGAGGGCGGCACCCTGCTGCTGGACGAAATCTCCGAAATGCCCCTGGCCCTGCAGGCCAAGCTGTTGCGTGTGCTGCAAGAGCGGGAGGTGGAAAGGGTTGGCGGTCGCAAGCCGGTGCCCCTAGACATCCGCGTCGTTGCCACCAGCAACCGCGACATGGAGAGTGAGGTGGCGCAAGGCCGGTTCCGGGAGGATCTGTATTACCGGCTCGCCGTTTTCCCGCTGGCGATTCCCCCGTTGCGCGATAGGCCCCAGGACATCATGCCCCTGGTGCGCCATTTCGTGGCCGTCCAGCGCCGGCGCGGCGGCAAGAATGCGACCTTTTCTGCCGCGGCGGCGGCAATTCTTGCCGCCCACGACTGGCCGGGCAACGTGCGTGAACTCGAAAACGCAGTCCAGCGTGCCCTGATTCTGGCGCCGGCAGAGACCATCGAGAGCGAACATCTCTTGCTCAAGTGCGGCAACGCGGTTCCGACGGCTAGTGGGTTGCCCCACTCTGCTTACGTTTCTCCCGGCATAACTTTGGTCGCCCGAACACCCGCTGCCGAGACGGCGCCACCGGCAGAGCCGGTGCCCGCCAACATGAAGGATCTGGAGCGCCATCACATCCTGGAGACTCTGGCGGCGGTGGGCGGCTCCCGGAAACTGGCGGTGGAGCGGTTGGGCATCTCGGAGCGGACGCTACGCTACAAGCTACAGCACTACCGCAAAACCGGTGCCTTGTGAGGCCGATGGCACGCGGTTTGCTGTGG
>JBAWHH010000698.1:0-4971 GCA_049593715.1 Rhodocyclaceae bacterium | reverse complement strand
GGCCTGAGGGTCGCCTCACGCGGTAACGCCAAGGCCGGACACTGGCTTTTCATTCGCCAGGATACTGTCCATGATCCGCGTTTCCCGGCTGCAGACGGTTTCCAGGAACGTCTCGGCATCGCGCATCCGGTGGAAAGCGTGGAAGCCGCGCTCCAGGAAATCATGCAGGGCTTCCAGCCCGGCGGCGTGGGCGGGCGCGCGCATCAGTCGAATGGCGGAAGAAACGAAGAGCTTGCGGGTGAGGCGGTCCAGGGCGTGGCCGGTTTCGGCGATCAACGCGATCTGGCGTTCCCGTAGCGGCCGGTTGTCGCAGACGCGGTAGGCTTCGACGTAGGCGTCCGCGTCGATGGCCTCGATCCGGCCGAGCGTACGTAGCGCCCGCACCATGGCTTCGTCCAGTTCCTCCGAGATGGCGTCCAGTTCGATGGCGAGGGCCACCGTCTGCACGCCGGACGCCGGCAGGAAGGAGATGATCATCGGCAGCACGCGTTCCATTTCATGGTCGCGTTCGCTGAAGTCTTTCGGGCCGTACAGGTCGGAAAGAAAAAACTGCGCCACCTCGCCATAGTGCTTGCTGCTCAGGAGATCGCGGTGGGTGTTGGCCAGCCGCCGGGCTTGCCACTCCCGCAGCAGCAGGCGGTGGCGAGCGAGGTTGGGGTCGCCGTTGGCCGCCTTGCGCAGGGCGATGGCGCGGAACAGGAAGTGGCGCAACTTTGCGCCGTGGATCTGCTTTTCGGACTGGTCGGGCTGGGAGTCGATGGTCTCGCTCATGTTTTCCATCCGTTTCGACGCGGGACAACGATGCTGGCGGAAGCCGGCCGCATTAGGAATCGAAGTCTAATCGCGGCGGAGGCCTTGGGATAGACTGGCCTCGCAGTTGCCGCCTTGTCTTCATCTTTCATTCGGATTGGGCCGGCCCATGGGTTCTCCAGATCAATGCGTGTCGATGGCCCCGGCGGTGCCGCTGGACGAGTTGCTCGCCCGTCAGCGAGAAGACTTCCGTCGCTGTCCCGACCCCGATCGCGCAACGCGGGACGGCCGCTTGCAGCGGCTGGGCCGATTGCTCCTCGACAACGCCGACGCCATCGCGGGGGCCATCAGCGCCGACTTCGGCCATCGCTCCCCGCGGGAAACCCGCCTGCTCGAAATCTTCCCGAGTCTGGAAAGCATTCGGTTCGCCCGCCGGCATCTGGCCACCTGGATGCGGCCGCAACGCCGGCCGGTATCGCTTTGGTTCCAGTTTGGACGGGCACGGGTGGTGATTCAGCCCCTGGGCGTGGTCGGCATCATCGCCCCGTGGAACTACCCGATCCTGCTCGCCGTAGCGCCGATGGTCGGGGCTCTGGCGGCGGGAAATCGGGTAATGGTGAAGATGTCCGAACTGGCACCGAGGACGGCGGCGCTGTTCGCCGATCTGGCAAGCGCCGTGTTCGCGCCGGAAGAAGTCGCGGTAGTGCAGGGCGATGCATTGGTGGGGCAGGCGTTCTCCCAAATGCCGTTCGATCACCTGCTATTTACCGGGTCCGCCCGCGTCGGCCACGCCGTGATGCGGGCGGCCGCCGAGAATCTGACCCCGGTCACGCTGGAACTGGGCGGCAAGTCCCCAGCCATCATTGGCCCGGATTACCCGCTGGCCCGGGCCGCGGAGCGGATTCTCGTCGGCAAGACGCTGAACGCGGGCCAGACCTGTATCGCGCCGGACTACGTGCTGCTGCCAGCCGGCAAGACCGGCGGCTTCCTGGACGCAGCCCAGAAGGTGGTCAACGCATGTTACCCCCGGCTGGCAGCGAATCCGGATTACACGACCATCGTCAGTGACACCCATTTCGCTCGGCTCATGGGCCTCCTGGACGACGCACGAACCAAGGGTGCCCGCGTGGTGCCGCTTGCCGCGGCGCCGGCCGAAGCGGATGCGGCTCGGCGATTCTTGCCGCCGCTCGCCCTGACCGGTGTGCGCGACGACATGGCGATCATGCGGGAGGAGATTTTCGGTCCGCTGCTACCCATCGTGGAGTACAAGACCGTGGACGACGCGGTTGCCTATGTCGCCGCCCGGCCGCGCCCGTTGGCGCTGTATCTGTTCGAGGACGATCCTGGGCGAATCGACCGCGTGCTGCGCCATACCCACGCCGGCGGGGTGACCATCAACGACACGATTCTCCATATCGCTCAGGACAGCCTGCCTTTCGGGGGGGTCGGGACGAGCGGCATGGGGCGGTACCACGGCCGCGAAGGATTCGAGACCTTCAGCCATCACAAAGCGGTGTTTCATCAGTCCCGCCTGAATGCCTTGGCCTTGTTCAAACCGCCCTACGGCCGGGTGTTCGATGCCCTGATAAGGGCGTTGTTGAGGTAATCCCATGCTTTCCCGCCGCCAGTTCATCAAGGCCGGAGTCCTGGGCGGGGCGGTCCTGGCAGCGGCCGGCGCCTGGTTTGGGGTTGCCTACCATAGCGGAATGGGGGGGGCGGGCCATCTCAACGACGATGCGCGGTCTGTGCTCGCGGCGGTGGTTCCGGTCATGCTCGCCGAGGCGCTGCCCGAGGGGAGCGGGCGCCCGGCGGCCATTGCCGCCACGGTGGATCGATTCGGGGTGGCGGTTGGTGGCCTTGGCGCTGCCGCGCAAAAGGAAGTCGGCGAACTTTTCGGCTTGCTCAGTTTTCCCCCCACGCGCTTCCTGGTGGCCGGAGTTCATCGTCCCTGGCCGGACGCCGCGGGCGAGGAGGTCGCTGCTTTCCTGGGGGCCTGGCGTTTCAGCCGCTTTGCCTTGCTGCGCAGCGCCTATGCCGCTCTGCACGATCTGATCTACGCGGCCTGGTACGGCAATCCCGAATCCTGGCCGGCCATCGATTATCCCGGCCCGCCCGAGGTATCGTGATGGCGGCCAATCCCTACATTGCCGGGCTCGCCGCCGGCTGGCGGATCAGCGACGCCTCCCGCCTGACGGGCGATCTGCATCTGGAGGCCGATGTGATCGTCGTCGGCACCGGCGCTGGCGGTGGCATCGCCGCTGAGATCCTTTCCGCAGCCGGCCTCGAAGTGGTAATGGTGGAAGAGGGACCGTTGCGCAGCACGCGGGATTTCCGCATGCGCGAGGAGGAGGCCTATCCCGACTTGTACCAGGACTCCGCGGCCCGCAAAACGCGGGACAAGTCGATCAATATCCTTCAGGGGCGCTGCGTCGGCGGTTCCACCACCGTCAATTGGGCCAGTTGCTTCCGCACGCCGGAGCCGACCTTGCGTTTCTGGGGCGAGCGCTTCGGGCTCGCGGATTTCAACGTCGAAGACTTGCGCCCCTGGTTCGAGGCTGCGGAACGTCGCTTGGGCATTCACGACTGGACCGTCGAGCCCAACGCCAACAACGACGTGCTGCGCCTCGGCGCATCCCGCTTAGGCTTGCCGGCGAGCACCATCCACCGCAATGTCCGCGGTTGCTGGAATCTGGGCTACTGCGGGCTCGGCTGCCCCACCAACGCCAAGCAGTCCATGCTCATCACCGCAATCCCTGCGGCGCTCGGTCGCGGCGCTTCGTTGCTGACCCGCGTGCGGGCGCAGCGGGTGCTCGTGGATGCCGGCAAGGCGGTAGGGGTGGAGTGCGCAGCCCTGGCCTCGGACGGGATTCTTCCCGGCCCGCAGCGGGTGATCGTTCGGGCACGCCATGTGGTCCTTGCGGCCGGGGCCATCGGCTCGCCGGCGATCCTGCTTCGCTCGGCTTTGCCGGATCCCCATGGTCTGATAGGCGCCCGCACTTTCCTTCATCCCACGTTGATCGCGGCCGCCGTCATGCCGGAGCGGATTGCCGGCTATTCGGGTGCTCCGCAGTCGGTCTATTGCGATCATTACCTGGAGCAGGGCCCTATCGATGGGCCGCTGGGTTTTAAGCTGGAAGTGCCGCCGATCCACCCCGTTCTGTTCGCCACCACGTTGCAGGGATTCGGTGCGGAGCATGGCCGGACGATGTCGCGCTTTTCCCATGCCCACGCGATGCTGGCTCTGCTGCGGGATGGTTTCCACCCCGCCAGCCGCGGCGGAAAGGTCGGCCTGCGGGGTGATGGGTCGCCGGTGCTGGAGTACCCGCTCGACCCGGTGGTGTGGGAAGGGGCAAAGCGCGCCCTGCTCACCATGGCGGAAATCCAGTTCGCCGCCGGGGCGCAGACCGTCTTCGTGGTGGACGAGCGTTGCCGGGGCTATGCCTCCTGGCCCGAGGCACGCGAAGCGATCGCCGCTCTGCCACTGCAGCCTTTGTTGACGCGGATGGTCAGCGCGCATGTCATGGGTGGGTGCGGGATGGGGGCTGATGCCAGCAAGAGCGTCGTCGATAGCCGCGGGCGATTTCACGGCCTGGATGGCTTGTCCATCCTGGATGGATCGATATTCCCCACCAGTGTCGGCGCGAACCCGCAGCTTTCCATTTACGGTATCGTTGCCCGCAACGCCAGTCGGCTGGCGGCGGATCTGACGGGGCGGCCCGCCCCGGAATGGGGGAAGATGGAATGACTGCACGCATCCTGAGACTGGCCTTGGCTGTCGAACTCCTGGTGTATGTGTTGTCCTTGGCGTTTCTCGGCAGCGTTTTCGATTGGGGGGCGGGGACCATCGCCCTGTCCGCCATTGGCCTCGTTCTCTGCGTGCGCCTGTGGGTCATCGCGAACACGTTTGCTTTCGCCTGGCGGTATCGCTCGCCGCGTACGCCAGGGCAAACCATGGAGGTCTTGGCGGCGGTCTGGATGTTCCTGCGCGAGTACGCGTCGCTGCTCGCCCTGTTCCTCGCGATTCAGCCTTTCGAGCGCTGGTTCATGGGCGAGGACCGGATGCCGGGTGGGGAGGGTGCTGAAACGCCACCGGTGCTGCTGGTGCATGGCTACGGCTGCAATCGTGGCTCCTGGTGGTGGCTGCGTCCGCGCCTGGAGCGGGCCGGCCTGCGGGTTGCGACAGTGAATCTGGAGCCGCTCTACGGCAGCATCGACGACTAC
>JBAWHH010000697.1:0-6848 GCA_049593715.1 Rhodocyclaceae bacterium | reverse complement strand
TGCCAACCATGGCGCCCCGCGCCTCGGCGCGCGCCGACTCGATCAGGCCGGCGTCGTTGAAGCTGAACAGCAGGGTCAGCGTGAGCGGACCATCCACGATGGTGGCTTTCGCAGAGCGCTCGTCTGGTCCCATAGATGGACAGGCCTAGAGCCCCTACCGCCAGCAAGCACAGAACCAGACCGATCCACAGCAGCCAAGTCATTCGCGCTCCTTTGTTGCGGACCATGGATGGGCCGCGGGGGGTTCGGCGCCAGCGGCTGGGAGGGGTTGCCGGCCGGCCCCTCCCGCAAGTTTCCCGTCAGTGTGAGAGCGTACAGACTCGGCAACGCATTGCGCGGATCTTAGCTTCACGCGGAGAGGACTGACCCTCGGCACCGCGCAATACCGTGTAGAGGAGAGTTTAAATGCTGAATCTACCCAGTGGCGACTACCCCCCAGTGGGTGTAATTGACGAAAACTTCGCGCCCCACGTCTTCGGGCTAGATTTTCGGTCCGGCAACGTGCTTCCGGGGGCGAGGGAACTCACCGGCGATAACGTCTACGACGCCGGGGGCGGCTATGTGGGCCGTATCGAGGATCTGATCGTCGACACGCGAATCGGGTGTGTGACGCACGCCGTCGTCAGCGCCGGAGGTTTTCTGGGAATCGGCAAGAGGCGGTATGCCATCCCATGGAGCGTCGTGATCCCGGATGCTCACGCCAAACGTTGCGCTCTGATCATCGAACACGAGCGGCTCAATGGGCTACCGCTGCTTACAGCGTAACGGAGTCCCCAACGGCGTCGTTCGTGCTACCGACGGGGGATTAGCAGCACTGATGTAACGCGCAACGATCCTTATATTCTCAAGATCTTCAGGGAAATCTGCCATGAGCAAATTGCTGTCAATACTGATCGCTTCCTTTTTTGCTGCCTCGATGAGCGTCAACGTCACCGCGGCAGACGCCACCAAGGCGGAAGTCAAGGCGGACATCAAGGCCGAGAAGGCCGAAGCCATTGAAATGAAGAAAGACGCCAAAGCGGAATCACGGGAAACAAAGAAAACGGCCGGAGCGACCGAGAAGAAGACGGATGCCAAGGCCGATTATGAGCGTGCCGAGAAGAATGCCGAGGCCGACTACAAGGCGGCAAGTGCGGATTGCAAGAAGCAGCCATCTGCCGCGCAGAAGGCCTGTTTGAATGATGCAAAAGCAGGCCGAGACAGGGCTATTGAGGACGCGAAGGCGATCGAAACCAAGGCTCTCGCCGAAGCCAAGGCAGCAAAGAAAGCGGCAGGGCACGAAGCCGACGCTTCCAAGGAGAAAGCGGGTGCCGAAGCCACGGCCTCCAAGGAAAAGGCCAAGGCTGAAGAAAAGCACAGCAAGTAACATTTGCCGGTCTGCATCCCATAAGGCAGGGCGAACATCGCCCTGCCTTATTGATTTTCGGCGCCAAAGCTGCCGAACGCAGCATGCCGGCAACGCATCAAGCCCACGGTTAATTTGTTCTGCCCACAACTCATTGATTTACCGTCATTCCCGCGGGGGTAAGCGGGAATCCAGTTCGTCTCTCAAGATTGTTGTCAATGCCCTGAATAGACTAACGAATCTGGATTCCCGCCGGCGCGGGAATGACGGAGAACCAATTCACCGTGCATCAAGCCCGCAATGACTAGCGCCCAATGGTTTCTCCTGATAGGCGCTCTGTTGCTCACCCGGGGCCTGACCGCCTCAATGCTGAAGGGCATTCCGGTGACGCCCGCCATTCTGTATCTGGGGGTAGGCCTCCTTATTGGGCCGACGGTGCTCAATGTCTTCCACTTCAATCCCCTCAAGGAAGCTGCGCTTCTGGGCGCGCTGACTGAAGTGGCGGTGCTGATTTCGCTCTTCTCCGCCGGTATCAAGATGCCCGTTCCGGTCAGCCTTGTCCGTTGGCGCACGCCAATTCTGCTGGCGTCTGCATCGATGGCGGTCAGCGTCGGGATGGTCGCGGGCTTTGCCTATTGGCTACTGGGGATGCCCATTGGAGCGGGCATCCTGCTGGGTGCCATCCTGGCCCCCACCGATCCTGTGTTGGCAACCGATGTGCAGATCCGTCATCCAGGGGACCGCGACCAGTTGCGCTTCATCCTGACCTGCGAGGCAGGCATGAACGATGGCAGCGCATTTCCGTTCGTGATGTTGGGAATGGGGCTGCTCGGACTACACAATCTCGGTGAATTCGGCCTGCGCTGGGCGCTGGTCGACGTGCTGTGGGCAACCGTTGCGGGAATCGCCATCGGGGCCATTGTTGGTGTCGCGCTGGCCCATTTGGGGTGGAGACTGCGCCGTCAGCGCCCCGCGCACGCGCTCATGGACGACTTCCTCGGCCTTGGTGTGATCGGTGTCGTGTACGGCTTGAGTTTGCTGGTTGGCGCGTGGGGTTTTCTGGCGGTGTTTTTCGCTGCGGTCGCCCTGCGTCAGACCGAAATCAAACTCGCCGGCGCCGGCCAACGCTCCTTGAGCCCTCCTCTATCCGACAGAATCGAAACGGATGTTCCCGACGCACGGCTTGAAGATGAATCAGCGCCGACCGTCAGTGGCGGATCGCTGGTATTCAAGGAACATCTTGAGCGGCTTTCGGAACTGATGCTCGTCCTGCTGCTCGGTGGCACGCTGTTTCTGGACTCCTGGAGCTGGAGGGCCGTGGGACTTGCGCTGTTCTTATTCTTGGTGGCACGTCCGATCAGCGTCCTCATGGGCCTCCTGGCTACCCGCGCTTCGTCGCGGATACGTGGCATGGTCGGCTGGTTTGGAGTGCGCGGCATCGGGTCCGTCTACTATCTGATGTACGCCATCGAGCACGGTCTTCCAGAAGACTTGGCCGTGGAACTCATCCAGTTGACGCTGATCGCTGTGTCGCTATCCATCCTGGTCCATGGAACCACCGTCAAGCCGATGATGAGCCGGTTCTGGCGCGATCGAAAGCGTGACCAGACCCGATCAGCGTCCAAGGAAACTGAACCGGGTCGCACGGTGCGCTGATCTGATTGGGTTTCCGTCGTGCAACACTCGCGCAGCCGAACTGTCGGCCGGGCGCCGGGTCTGCGCGTTGGCGAGGTTAAGGAGCGAAGAAAGCGGGCGGTTGATCGCAGTGCAAATCAAACGCCCTGTTCAGTCACCCCCATCGGCCGATGTCCCCTTGCCCACGTTCGCCCCCTGCGCAGCGGCCCCGGATTTGACGCTGCCGTCGGGCTGAGGGACGGCGATGGGCACAACCTTGACATCGGCCACACCGTCTTCTCGCGCGATCCCGATCTTCTTTGCCGTGGAAGGCGAGAGGTCCACGATCCGACCTTTCACATGCGGGCCACGGTCCTGGATGGTGACATTGGCGCTCTGGCCTGTTTCGAGGTTCGTCACCTTTGCCTTGGTGCCGAGCGGAAGCGTCTTGCTTGCGGCGTTGTCGCCGTGAGGGTTCATCTTGGTGCCGTCCGCCATCTTTCGGCCCGAGAACTTTTTCGCGTAGAAGGACGCTTTGCCCACCCGCTTGCGGCCCGACAGGTCGACCTTCGCCTTTGCTGGCGAACGGCCCTGCCGTGGCGAAGCCGAATGAGCGGAAGCGTTGCTGCCTGCGGCCTGCGAGTCCGGCGTCAGCAGCAAAGTTGCGCCACTGCCGATCCCGGCCATCAGAAGCAGAGCAAGACCCGTCGACCGTATGGGACGACGAGCCACGCCCGGAGTCCAAACCCGGGCCCGGTCGCAACTCGGCGCGGGTCCAACGATGGGCCTAGCGATCTTTCTCTGCGTCATTCTTCCCATCACCGTAGGTCGCCTGTACGTCGCCGGCTACCTTCTCAACTCGCCCCTTCTCTTCCAAGGCCTTGTTGCCGGTGATTTGGCCGATGACTTCCTTGATCTTTCCTTCTGCTCCTTTGATTCGGCCTTTGACTTGATCTTTGTTCACGCACTTCTCCTCGATGGACTGACAAAACTGACCTGAGCGTCATACCTGCCTTCCCACTCTCGTCTGACTCAGAATGGGGGCAAGGGCGATCACCGTCGGTGCGTCAGCGCGCCTATGGAGCGCTTTGCAAGCAATCGGTGCCGCCCAGGATCGTCGTGGCAAGCAGAATCTCCGATTACCGGCGCCGTTAGTGAATGCCATCAAGTCTGGCGGCGTACTCAGCCCTACGCGGGAGATGCACCAAGGTGGCCGCTCATGCCTCCAGCGTGGCCTCCATCGTGATCTTGGCATTCAGCAGCTTGGACACCGGACAGCCGGTTTTGGCCTTGTTCGCAATTTCCTGGAACTGGGCGCTCTCCGCGCCCGGAATTCGGGCCGACACGCTAAGGTGGACCGACGTGATCTCGTAGCTGGCGCCGACCTTCTCCAGCGTAACGTCGGCATGCGTGACGATGCGCTCCGGCGTCAGCCCTATCTCCCAGAGCATCAGGGAGAGCGCCATGGAGAAACAGCCGGCATGCGCGGCACCAATCAGCTCTTCCGGATTGGTCCCTTTCCCACCCTCGAATCGCGCGTGGAATCCATAGGGCGCCTCCCGCAGCACGCCCGTTTCGGTCGAAATGGTGCCGCCACCGTCCTTCACGCCACCCTTCCACACTGCCCATGCTTTCTTGATCATGACCGCTCTCCTCGTTCCGGCACATCGATGGGTGCGCCAAGGTTGTCGGCAGCAAAGCCCCAATTGATCAGTTTGTCGAGCACGGCATTCACGTAGTCCGCTCGGCGGTTCTGATAGTCCAGGTAGTAGGCGTGTTCCCACACGTCCACCGTCAACAGCGGTCTGGCTCCTGTGGTCAAAGGCGTCTGCGCGTTACTCGTACTGACCACCTTGAGCGCGTCGGCTTCCTGCACCAGCCAAACCCAACCGCTGCCGAACTGAGCCACCGCTGCCGCTGCCAACGCCTTTTTGCAGGCATCCACGCTGCCGAAGCAATCCTGGATCCGCTGCCGCAACGCCGCGGGCGGCTCACCACCGCCCTTTGGCCGCAGACTGCGCCAGTAGAAAGTGTGGTTCCACGCCTGCGCCGCGTTATTGAAGACGGCGATTTTGTCCGCTTTGCCGGCGGTCTCGAGGATGATCTCCCCCAACGAGAGATCCGCCAATGGCGAATCGGCAATCAATTTGTGCAAGGTATCGACGTATCCCCTGTGGTGTTTGCCATAGTGAAACGAGATCGTGCTGGCGGAAATTAGCGGATCCAGTGCGTTTTCCCCGTACGGCAGCGCAGGCAGTACATCCGGCGCCGTCTCGTCGGTCACATCAATTTGGGTCATCTGCTTCTCCTTTGAAGTGGCAACCTTCCGGCCGCACCAATCAGCGACGCTCAGATAAGGTTATCGAGCAAGGCCGAACATCCGGCTTGAGTAGCCCCCGCATGCCGCCCTCTGCGTGGGCCGCCTTGTGAACACTGACGTAGAGGCTCATCGCCCGGAAGCTGGCCGTATGCGCCTCGGCGGGTTCTGCGTTTGCCGGTGCCGAATAGCTTGCGCAATGCCTCGTGCCCGCGGCGCCCCCCGGTGCGTTCCTGCCGACTGGCGGTTCGTGAACGCCGGCCACCGTTGCGTGGCTTGCCACCGGTGACACTTCCCGATTGCCGCTCAGTGCCACCTTGCCATCCGCTGCTGCGGCGACGGTCGAAAACGAAACGAAAACAGCACCGGCAAGTAGCTGTGCTGCACTGAATCCCAACAGGGCATGCCTAGCACGTCTATTG
The DNA here is from genome assembly GCA_049593715.1 of Rhodocyclaceae bacterium. Lineage (GTDB taxonomy): Bacteria > Pseudomonadota > Gammaproteobacteria > Burkholderiales > Rhodocyclaceae > JBAWHH01. The sequence continues at coordinate 1,150 of JBAWHH010000697.1, read as the reverse complement.
CCCAACACTGGAGGCCCCTTTTCTGTAGTTGGATGGATGAACAGGCAAGGATCGGCATGCCTGCCGGCTACCCACACCTGCCCGAATCAAACCAGGCGAAATCCGCTGAATCCAAAATCGACGGCCCCATCGTCTCCCGCGTGCCATGCACCGACAGCGACCGCAGTAGAAGTCGACGGCTTCAGGTTGTCATGTAGGGCGAGCCGTAAAACTTATGGACGTCGGCGGCCCATTTCTCGTCGGCCATTGACGGCCAATGATGCTTGTCGAATCCGGGCGCATCTTTCAGCGCCTCCTTCGAGACGCTGAGCGTAAAACGCTTGTTGGCCGTATCCAGCGTGAGCGCCAGCCAGGGCACCGCAAAAAGCTTGTCGCCAAGGCCGAGCGTGCCCCCGAAAGACAGTACGGCGTAGGCGATCTTGCCCGAGGCCATGTAGATCATGAGTTCCTTGACGTCGCCCAATTTCTCTCCTTCTTTGTTATAGACGCCATTCCCGAGGAGTGTCCCTGCCCCCATGAGCGCCGGACCGGGGCCACCACTGTCTTCGTCGGACATGCCGAACTTGTCTAGAGCTACGAAATCGCTTTCCATCGGGGTTCCTTTTGTCATCGAAATGAGTCGGCGTGGCAGACCGCCTCTACCATCGCATGCGGCGGACAACGACTCTTTGGCGCCTGTTCGCAGCGCCAAAAGCCGACAAAGCGACGCTTCAAATTCGGGTACTGAATTGATCCGCCGCCGGGCACGCCACCTGATGAGATCGTGGTCCGTTGTCGGGAGGGGCTTGCCTTCTGGCGTGCCCCGAATCCTGATCTCCTTCAATACGAGGCGAGCACCACAGCGCAAATTAGAGTACGGCGAGGGCGCTCTGTCTGTGTGGGAGCGAACGGACTTCGAGCCATGGGATTCCTAATATGACTCGGTGAAAAGTTCATCATGAACCCGACTCTTCGACAATCGTGGAGGGCGCTGCGCGCGACAGCGATTCTGAACCTGGGGATCCATCGAGCCAGGGAGTTGCGTGATGGACGGGACGCTAACCTTCTTCGTGCGTGACAACGGGGCCGGTTTCGACATGGCGTATGCCCAGAAGCTGTTTCAGCCTTTCCAGCGGATGCACGAACCGGGGCGTTTTGCAGGGACCGGGAT
>JBAWHH010000696.1:0-6043 GCA_049593715.1 Rhodocyclaceae bacterium | reverse complement strand
CACGTAGACTCGTTAGGGGATCAATAGGTGGAGAAGGACAAATACAAAACGATTCTGATCGGTCTGGGTTGGTCCACTCTGGTTGGGTTCGTGATCTTCGCGAGTGGAGCCCCCGCGTGGTCCGGGTTGCCCGCGGCTTCAATCGGTTGGGTCGCGGTCTGTCTGGTCAGTGCCCGGGCGCAGAGGCGCGCTGAGGTTGCGAGCCGGGAGGAGACGGCGGGTTTGGAGGCGTCGATGTTGTCTGCGATGGACACTGCTCTCAGCAGTTTCGTCCTCGAGTTCGAAGTCCAGTTTCGCGCCATAAACGAAGAAATTGGACGGGTACAGACCTTGGTTTCGGAGGCTATATCGCAGCTAATGATGAGTTTTCAGGGCATGCATGGCCAGACAGCCGCCCAGCAGGAACTCGCCCTTTCTATCAGCAGCGCAGGGTCCGAGGCAGATACCCGTGGTGTGCGTTTTGACGATTTTGTGACTAGCACTTCGGACGTGATGCAGCGCGTCGTGGATTCGGTGGTGGCCAACTCCAAAATGGGGATGGAGCTTGTGGAACTGACTGATGGCATAGCACAGCGCGCCCGCGACGTCCAAGGGATTTTGTCCGAGATTGGGGGTATCGCCAAACAGACCAACCTACTCGCTCTCAACGCCGCAATCGAGGCGGCGCGGGCCGGGGAGTCCGGTCGCGGATTTGCCGTCGTCGCAGACGAGGTGCGCGATCTCTCTGGGCGCACGGCTCAGTTTAGCCAGCAGATCAACGGTCTTATGCAGGCGATGCAGGATGGTGTGCTCGCCACGGAGGATGCCATTATGAAAATGGCGTCTCAGGACATGAATTTCGCCCTGCAGTCGAAGAGCGAGGTAGGAGAGATCATGACCGCGACGAAACGGCTCAACGCCGAGCGCGCAAAGACCATCGAGCACTTGGGCGAAGGGGCCAAACGCCTGGAACATGAGGTTGGTAAGGCCGTTATGGCGCTGCAGTTCCAGGATATCGTCTCCCAACTAATGGGCCACGTGCAGCGGCGCATTGGGGCGTTGGGGCAGGTGCTTGAGCACTTTGGGACTATGGCCCATGCCCTGTCTAGTGACTCTGGTGATCCCCTGGCGGCAATCGGTCGGCTAAGGCAAGAGGCGGAGAACGTGACCGCGAGCTTGGCCCGCCTGACTGCTGCGACCGCAAACAACCCGGTAAGTCAGCATGCGCTGGCCGATGGGGATATCGAATTGTTTTGAGAGGAGTTGCCTGCTATGGCGAAAACTGTATTGGCCATTGACGATTCGCCGTCCATCCGTCAGATGGTTTCCTTCACGCTCAAGAGTTCAGGCTATGACGTGGTAGAAGCTGTCGACGGCATGGACGGACTGGACAAAGCGAAGGCCAAACCCGTGAGTCTGGTACTTACCGACCAGAACATGCCGCGGATGGATGGCCTTACGCTAATCAAGACGTTGCGCGGATTGCCTCAGTACAAGACGACCCCGATTCTGGTGCTTACCACGGAAGCTTCAGACACGATGAAGACTCAAGGCCGTGCTGCCGGGGCGACGGGGTGGCTGGTCAAGCCTTTCGATCCGCAAAAGCTGGTGGACGTCGTGCGCAAAGTCATCGGCTGACCAAGATAAGCACCTCAATCACGGAGAGCACACATGGCCGTCGACATGAGCCAGTTCTACCAGGTCTTCTTTGAAGAGGCCCAGGAACACCTGGCAAATATGGAAGGGCAGCTCTTAGAACTGGATCTCGGGGCTCCTGACGCCGAGCAACTCAACGCTATCTTCCGTGCGGCACACTCCATCAAAGGCGGGGCGGCGACCTTCGGGTTTCAGGACATGGCGGAAGTGACCCATGTGTTGGAAACCATGCTCGATCGCGTCCGCAAGGGGGAACTGGCGATGACCAGCGACATGGTGGATGCGGCCCTGGTTGCAGGGGACGTACTCAAGGCCCAGCTTGCGGCCCACCGTGGCGAAGGCGAAGCGGATACCCATGACATCGCGGAAATATGTGCGCGTCTGCGAGTCCTGGCTGGAGCGGAAAGCAACGAGCAGGCTTTGAAAGAAGGCTGTGGCGCCGTCGACGCAAAGGGAAATTCTGCGGCAACGTCCCAAGAAGTGGCAACGACCTACGAAATCCGCTTTGAAGTGGCGCCCCATGCGATCGCGGATGCTCACGTCACAGAGAACCTGTTGACTGAACTGGGCCAACTTGGCGCTGTGGACATCGTTCAGGCGGCAACTTCTCCCTCCGAGCCTGGCTGGCAAATTCGGTTGTCCGCAAACATTGATCTGGCCGAAGTGGAAGGGCTACTGGACTTCGTTGCGGTTCCCGGCTCGGTTCAAGTATTGGCTCCAGGGCAAGCGGAGGCAAAGGTTGTCGACGACAGTTTTGGCCTTTTCGATCAAGAGGCTGAGCCCCCAGCGGTGCTGGACGATGGTGCGTTTGGACTGTTCGAGCCTTTGCCGTCCGACGCAAGCCGTCCGGCGGAGCCAGGCGATGACAGCTTTGGGCTGTTCGTAGGTCTACCGGCACCCGAAACGCCGAAACCGGCTCCAGCTTTGGTTGCGATCCCGCTGGGGAAGAAACCCGTCGAGCCCAAAGTCGCAGAGACGCCACGGCCCCGTGAGCCTGCAACAAAAGCCCATGCCGCCGATTCCAGCTCGATTCGTGTTGGTGTGGACAAGGTCGATCAACTCATCAATCTCGTCGGGGAACTGGTCATTACCCAGGCCATGTTGGCGCAGTCAGCTGCGGAAGTTGACCCTGTGGCTTTTGAACGCCTGTTCAACGGCTTGGCCCAGCTCGAACGCAACACGCGTGACTTGCAGGAATCGGTCATGTCCATCCGCATGATGCCGATATCCGTCGTCTTCAGCCGCTTCCCCCGCGTCGTGCGCGACCTGTCGCAGAAGCTGGGCAAGCAGGTCGATCTCAAGACCAGCGGCGAATCCACCGAACTCGACAAAGGGCTCATCGAACGCATCACCGATCCGCTCACGCACTTGGTGCGCAATTCTATCGACCACGGCATCGAACTGCCCGAGGCGCGTATTGCGGTGGGGAAGACGGCTCACGGCAGCATCAATCTTCGGGCCTCCCAGCAGAGCGGGAACATTGTGATCGAGGTAAGCGACGATGGCGCGGGCCTGCAGCGCGACCGCATTTTGGCGAAAGCGCGGCAACGGGGGTTGGCCGCCTCGGATTCGATGACCGACCAGGATGTCTGGCAACTCATCTTCGAGCCGGGGTTTTCCACCGCCGATCAAGTCACCGAGGTGTCCGGGCGGGGCGTGGGCATGGATGTGGTGAAGAAGAACGTGGCGGCGCTGGGTGGCCGCATCGACATCGAGTCCATGGCCGGCATTGGGACCCGCATAACGGTGCGCCTGCCGCTGACGCTGGCGATTCTCGACGGCATGTCTATCGCCGTGGGCGGCCAGACTTTCGTCATCCCCCTCAATCATGTGGTTGAGTCCTTGCAGCCCAAGCGCGCCATGCTCAAGTCCATTAGTGGCAGCGAGCGGTTGATCCAAGTGCGCGGGGAATACCTGCCCCTCGTGGCGCTGCACGATGTTTTCGGCATCAAGCCGCAGGTCTCCGAGGTCACCCAGGGGATCGCCGTGATCCTCGAAGCGGACGGCACCAAGGCCGCTTTGCTGGTGGATGCCCTGGTGGGCGAACAGCAGGTAGTGATCAAGAGCCTGGAGGCCAACTATCGGCGCATCCCCGGCGTCGCGGCGGCGACCATCTTGGGCGACGGCAAAGTCGGGCTGATTCTTGATGTCACCGCCTTGGTGGCGACGGGCAAGAGCCGTACAAGGGATGCGGCGTGAGTCGCCCCGCGAGACTAACTTTCGGAGATTGGAAATGACGGCAACGGCTTTGGTTGAGGCAACCCATGCGCGCGTCGAGGCGGACGGGAGCTATGCGGAAGAATTCCTGACCTTCACCTTGGGCAACGAAGAGTACGCGATAGACATTCTCAAGGTGCAGGAGATCCGGGGCTACGAGACGCCGACGGCCATTGCACATGCGCCCGCGTTCATCAAGGGGGTCGTCAATCTGCGCGGCACTATCGTGCCGATCGTCGATTTGCGCATCAAGTTCGACGTCGGCGCCGCGGAGTACACGCCATTTACCGTAGTCATCATCCTCAACGTCGGTGGGCGCGTCGTCGGTATGGTGGTGGACTCCGTCTCGGAGGTCGTAGCCCTTCCCTCCGAGCAGGTAAGGTCCGCGCCAGAGTTTTCTTCGTCGGTCGATACCCGCTATATCCGGGGATTGGCCAGCATGGATGAGCGCATGCTCATCGTCGTCGATATCGAGACCTTGATGCTATCGGCCGATATGGCATTGACCGACACGGCCCACTGACCGCCCCTGGCACAGCCCCGCTACTGAGGAGAAGAAGGACCGTGCGTAAGAACCTGCCCGTAACCGCCGTCGAGCACGTGATGCAGGACGATCAGATGATCGTTTCCCGCACCGACCTCAAAGGCCAAATTACTTATGTGAATCGCGATTTTCTGGAGATCAGCGGATTCGCTGAGCAAGAACTGATTGGCGCGCCCCACAACCTTGTGCGCCATCCTGATATGCCTCCGGAAGCCTTTGACGACCTGTGGAAAACCCTGAAGGCTGGTCGGCCGTGGATTGGGTTGGTGAAAAACCGCTGCAAGAACGGCGACTTCTATTGGGTGGAAGCCCATGTCACGCCGCTAACCGAAAATGGCAGGGTCACCGGCTACATGTCGGTTCGCAAGAAGCCCACGCGTGAGCAGGTCGATACGGCTACCCGCACTTACGCCAGATTCCGAGCCGGTGAAGCACACGGGCTTGCAGTGCACCGCGGCGGGGTGGTCAAGACCGGTTTCCTGCAACGCCTGAATCTACTGCGGCGCACCAGTCTGAAGGGCGCAATCATTGCTGCAGTGGCAGGGACGGCTTTTGCGTTGGCGGTCGTGGGTTGGTTAGGCGTTCACCATGTGAGTCTGGCCAATCAAGCGGCTGGTGCCGCGGGCGGCACGGGCATTGCCAGTGCCGCAATGCAGATAGGGGCTGCCATCTTGATTGCCTTGGGGCTGGCGTCGTTTTCCGGATGGGCAATTCTCCGCCGCGTCATCGGGCCCCTCGCGATTGTGCAAAAGGTGTTCAGCCGCCTGGAACAGGGCAACTACGGCAATGCGGTCGACATCACGCGGGACGATGAAATCGGTCAAGTTCTCCAAGCGCTAGAGTGCATGCAGACCAAGCTCGGTAACGAAGTGGCGGAGAACAGGCGCATTGGGGAAGAGAACCTTCGAGTGCGATCTGCGCTCGACAAAGCGACTGTCCCTGTTACGGTTTCTACAGACGGCAACCTGCTGGTTTACATGAACGAGGCCGCGCGCGCTTTGTGGCGCGAAATGGCGCCCGAGATCCGGCGCCGTGCTCCGGATTTTGATCCGGACAGCATGCTGGGAGGCACGATCGGCCAGTATCTGGAAGACGATGAAACGCGGTCCGCCTTCGCCGGTCGCCTATCCGCAACCACTACTAAGGACTTCCGCCTTGCCGGGCGTTATATCCGCATTACGGCCAGCCCCGTCCTCGATCCGAATGGCGCCTACCGGGGCCGCGTCACCCAATGGTTGGACCGTACGGGGGAAATTGCGGTCGAAGAAGAGGTGTCCCGGATCGTCTCCGGGGCGGCGGCAGGACAATTCGACCGGCGTATCTCCGTCACCGGTCAACAGGGCTTCCTGGCGGATCTAGGCAACGGGCTCAACCGATTGATAGACATCGTCTCCAGCGGTCTGGGCGACATCGCGCGGGTGTTGAACAGCGTAGCGCAGGGGGATCTGACGCAACAGATCACGGCCGATTACGCCGGCACCTTCGGGCAGCTCAAAGAAGACACCAACGCCACGGTGTCGCGGCTGAAAGAAGTGGTGGGGCGGAAAAAAGAAGCGACGGAAGCGATCAACACCGCAGCCGGAGAAATTGCCGCGGGCAACAGCGACCTGTCGGGTCGCACCGAAGAGCAAGCCAGCAGCCTGGAAG
>JBAWHH010000695.1:0-1833 GCA_049593715.1 Rhodocyclaceae bacterium | reverse complement strand
TGCCAACCCCTATCTGCACATCGTGCGCAATGCGGACAAGACCTACAACTTCACCGACCTGATCGAAGAGTTCCTCAATAAGCCGGCCTCCGAACCGACCCATTTTTCCCTCAACAACATTCAGCTTACGGGCGGCCACATCGATCTGGACGATCGCGTCGTCAAGGCCAAACACACAGTCAGCGACATCCAGATCGGGGTTCCATTCATCTCTAATCTGCCGACTCAAGTGGATATCGAGGTTCAGCCCGCGTTCAGCGCCAAAGTGGACGGTTCGACGCTGCAACTCGGCGGAGAGGCGAAGCCGTTCAAGGAAACGCGGGAGGCTTCGGTCAAACTGGATCTCGATGCCCTGCAACTTCCCGCTTTCGTCGCCTACTCGCCGGTGCCGCTCAAGTTCGGCATCCCCAGCGGCACTCTCGATACACGGCTGTCCGTTACATTCAGCCAGCCGGCAACGGGAGCGCCAACGCTGGTCGTTGCCGGCGACATCGGCCTGAACCAGTTGGAAGTGGTGGAGAAGGAGGGCGCTCCCATCCTCAAGTTGCCCAAGCTGGCCGTGAAAGTCCAGTCGGCCCAGGTCTTTGCGGGGAAAGCGGCACTTGCCGCCGTGTCCGTGCAGGGGCCCGAGGTCTGGCTGACGCGGGAGAAGGACGGTTCTATCCGCCAATTGGGCTTCCTGGCCCCGGAGGCTGCTCCCGGCGCGGCGCCCAAGCCGCCTGCCGGTGAAGCGGTCTCGCCGGTCCCGGCAAAACCGGCAAAGGAGGTGACTCCTTTTGCCTGGAGCGTGGGTGAATTCAAGCTTGCGGAAGGGAAGGTCCATGTTTCCGATGCCACCGTCACCCCCACCTTCGCGACGGATGTTGCCGCCGCTAACGTGTTGGTGAAGGGTTTGGGCAACGGTGCCGGGCAACTGGCGACCGTGACCGCCGATGTTCGCACCGCAGCCGATGAGGTCGTCAAACACACTGGCACGCTGACCCTTACCCCGCTGGCGGCCAAGGGGCACCTGGAAGTCGCCGATCTCAAGCTCCCGCGCTATGAGCCATTCATTGCCGGGAAGCTGCTCGTCAAGCTAAGCAGCGGAACGCTGGGGGTGGCGACGGACTACGATTTTGCCCTCGGCGAGGAGGGCACCCCGAAACTGGTGTTGCAGGCACTGGCGGTGAAGCTCGCCGACTTCGCCCTCCGTCAGGGCGACGAAAAGGAGGAGTTCTACCGTATCGCCGCGGCGGAAGTGACGGGAGGCAATGTCGATCTTGCTGCCCGCTCCGCGACCATCGACGACGTGAGCCTACGGGATGCCAAGCTGCGTGTGGTCCGCCTGAAGGACGGCGTCTTGAATGCTGCCAAGATGATCCCCGCCGCCGGTCCTTCCGTAGCGAAGAAGGCTGTTCCTTCCTCGCCCGACGAAAAACCATGGGTGGTTTCCGTCAAGAAGATCACGACCGCCGGCCACGATCTGTCGTTCGAAGATCGTAGCCTTGCGGAACCGGCCAAGCTGAACGTTGCGGCGCTGGCGGGGACGGTGGAGAACTTCAGCACGCAGAAAGGCCAGCAGGCCAAGTTCGCGCTCGGCGCCAAAATCAACAAGCGCGGCAGCGTCAAACTGTCCGGAACGGCTGGCCTGGATCCGCTCCAGGCGACCGTTGGGGTGGACGCAAAGACCATCGAGATCACGCCTTTCCAGCCCTATTTCGCCGACAAGGTGAACGTCGCGGTAATGCGCGGCACCCTTTCCGCCAAGGGCAACTTGAAGGTCGATCTGCCTGCTGGCAAGCCAATCAAGCTCTCCTACCGCGGCGATGCCACCGTGGGGGATCTGCATACCGT
>JBAWHH010000694.1:0-3114 GCA_049593715.1 Rhodocyclaceae bacterium | reverse complement strand
GGGCGGGACTCAGCCCCGCCGAAAACGATCTTTAACAATCTGGATTCGCTCCCTGACCGAAACGGAAAGGGAGCCAACACGCCGGCGGCCGCTTTGGCTCCCTCGGGCCAGTCGTCCGCCGGTGTCGGAAAAGAATTGCGCGTAGCGTCGTGTGGTACGGCGCCAGCAGGCAGTGGCGGTGCGGCTTCTGTCGAAGTGGCGAATTGCGACGGCTGCGGCCAGCAAGGCGGACACGCCGCGGCACCTCGGCACCCGCCTCGGGCGCGATCGCGGACACTTCGCGGTCGTGCCAGGCCAAGGCAACAACACCGGATCGCGCCTGTCGTTGGGCGCGCGCAGACAACGAAGGCGGGTTCTTCCCGCCCCCCGCCCGCCGCATGGTCACGCGATTTGCGGCGAGCGGCAGAACACCGCCCCGGCCGAGGCAATCGGCCGGGGCGCAAAGAATTCATCGCACAACAGGTTGTCAGCGGAGCAGGCTCGCGAGTCCTGCCCGGTGCGCCGCCCCGCAGTCGGGCGGGCGTATGCCGCATCCTGTTTGGGCGGTGGATGCGATGTGATCTAGCTCAAAGGTAGAGCACGGGGCAACCCGGGTTGTGGGTTCGAGTCCCACGGTCACCACCACTCCATAGCTCAGTTGGGTAGAGCAATCGGCTGATAACCGATCTGTCGCGGGTTCGAATCCCGTTGGAAACGACGTCTCGAAAACGTCTCTCAGCAGCAAACCGGGGCCGGCTCCAGCCATGACTTGCTTCTCCGTCATGGCAGCCCGCGTCCGACCTGTGCGCCGCCTCGCCGGCGAGCGAACGGGCAACAGCCAGACCCGCCGCAAGGTGGCCGCGTTCAGCAGTCAGGAACCCGGCCGCCGGGCACGGCGCGGCCCGCTTCCCTCCCCGGCTACGCGGTGGCCCGTCGGGTGCGGGTGGAACCGGCCCCAACCCGAATTCGATTTTCGGCGGCCGCCCCTTTTGAGGCAGCCCCGGGTGGTGTGGCGACCCCTGCTATTCGCCACGGGGAAGTGCCCGACCGGGCAAACAACAACGACAAAGGAGCATCACCATGTACCGCAAATTTCACGTCAAGAAGGACCAGCGCGCCCTGCTCTTCCGCAAAGGCGACTTCGTCAGCATCCTCGGCCCAGGCGAACACGCTTACTTCGACCCGCGGCGCCGGCTGTCGGTCGAGCTTTTCGCCCTCGAAAAGACGGCCTTCGACCACCGTCTGGCCGATTACCTGATCCAGGCGGAACCGGCACTGGTCGCCGAGCACTTCCACCTCGTCGCCCTCGGCGCCACCGAAGTGGCGCTGCGCAGCGAAAACGGCATCCCGGTCGAACTGCTCGCGCCGAACACCCGGCGCCTGTACTGGAAAGGCTTCATCGAGATCCGCCACGAGGTGCTCGACATCGCCGAAAACTTTGAGGTGGCGAAGCCCCTGGTGCCGGTGCTGGTGCGCGGCACGGCCAAGCTGATCGGCCGCGAAGCGGTGCTGCCGGTGCAGGTGCCGGAACACCATGTCGGCCTGCTGTTCGTCGATGGCAAGATCGCGCGCCTGCTCCAACCGGGCCTGCACGCGTTCTACCGCTTCAACCGGGAGATCCGCGCCGAAATCGTGGATCTGCGGCTGCAGGCGCTCGAAGTGGCCGGGCAAGAGATCCTGACCCGCGACAAAGTCGCGCTGCGGGTCAACCTCTCGGCCGGTTACCGCATCACCGACGTGCAGCTCGCCTACGCCCAGCAGGCCAAGCCGGTGGATTACCTGTACAAGGAACTCCAGTTCGGCCTGCGCGCGGCGGTGGGAACCCGCACGCTCGACGAGTTGCTCGAAAACAAGGGCATCCTCGACGAGGCGGTGGGCGCCCACGTCCGCAAGGCGGTGGAAGGCTACGGCCTGGCGGTGCAGTCGGTCGGCGTCAAAGACATCATCCTGCCGGGTGAGATGAAGACCATCCTCGCCCGGGTCGTGGAGGCGGAAAAAGCCGCCCAGGCCAACGTGATCCGCCGCCGGGAAGAAACGGCGGCGACCCGCAGCCTGCTCAACACGGCCAAGGTGATGGAAGACAACCCGGTCGCGCTGCGCCTGAAAGAGCTGGAGACGCTGGAAAAGGTCACCGAGAAGATCGACAAGATCTCGGTATTCGGCGGCCTGGAAGGCGTGCTGCAGGATCTGGTGAAGATCCGGCCGTAACAGGCGGCCCGGGACTCAAATCCCGGGCCGCGTTTTACCCCGAACAAGGAAGGAGGGCCCACCATGCCCATCAAGCAAGTCATAGGCGAAAGCCGGGTACCGGTGAAAATCTGGACCAAGGAGATCGAAGCCGGCGCCATCGAACAACTCAAGAACGTCGCCCAACTGCCTTTCGTGCATAAGCACGTGGCGGCCATGCCCGATGCCCACACCGGCATCGGCGCCACCGTCGGCTCGGTGATCGCCACCCGCAAAGCCATCATCCCCGCCGCGGTGGGCGTGGATATTGGCTGCGGCATGATCGCCGCGCGGCTGTCGCTGACCGGCAACGACATCGACGAAAAGGGCCTCAACAAGGTCTTCGACCAGATCACCCGCGACGTGCCGGTGGGCCGCGAGCAGCACCGCGACGAGCGGGCGCGTCTGGCCGCCGCCCGTCCCTTTGCCGCGGAGTTGGACGAACTCATGGTCAAACACCCACAACTGCTCAAGTCCTTCGGCCGGTCCTCAAACTGGATCCTGCAGATGGGAACCCTGGGCGGCGGCAACCACTTCATCGAAGTGTGCCTGGACGAAGCCAACCGCGTGTGGGTGATGCTCCATTCCGGTAGCCGCGGCATCGGCAACGCCATCGGCCAGTACTTCATCGAACTGGCGCGGCAAGACATGGCGCGCTGGATGATCCAGTTGCCCGACCGCGACCTCGCCTACCTGCCGGAAGGCAGCGCCCATTTCGAGGACTACGTGCGGGCCGTCTCCTGGGCGCAAGCCTATGCGGCGCGGAACCGCGACGAAATGCTGGCCCTGGTGCTGGCGGCGCTGGCGCGCCATCTGCCGGCCTTCGACGTCACCTCCGAAGTGGTCAACTGCCACCACAACTACGTGGCGCGGGAACATCACTACGGCGAAGACGTCTGGGTCACCCGC
>JBAWHH010000693.1:0-2303 GCA_049593715.1 Rhodocyclaceae bacterium | reverse complement strand
TTCCTGACCTGGAGCCGACGCAAAGCCTGGGCGCAGGGATTGGTCCTTGCCCTGGTGGTCCTGTATGTCGGCCAGTCGTTCCTGTGGACCCGCCTGCACGACCTGCCGCTGGATTCCATGCTCACGGTGCAGCGTTTCCGCTTCGGTCATCCGCCGCTGCCGGAGATGGTGGACATCGCTGCCGGCGAGTTCGAGATGGGCGAGCAGGATGTCGGTTTCCTCAAAACTTACGGCGAGGGCGACTGGAGGTACCTTGGTGTCCCGTCTCACCCGGTAACCATCGCCAAGCCTTACCGGCTGGGCAAGTTCGAAGTGACCTACGACCAGTTCGACTACTACGTCTGGTCCGAGCACCGCGCTGGCCGTGGCGGGGTCAAGTATCCGACCACGGCCAAAGGCGGGCGCGGGAACCGGCCAGTGGTGAACATCGACTGGAAAGAGGCGTCGGCTTACGCCGCCTGGCTGGGGAAACGCCGGGGCGAAACCTGCCGCCTGCCCACCGAAGCCGAGTGGGAATACGCCGCCCGCGCCGGAACCAAAACGGCCTACCCCTGGGGCAACGAGATTCGCCGCCAACAGGAAGGCGCCGAAGACGTCATGGCCAATTGCCGCGACTGCGGCAGCCCTTGGGACAACGATCAATCGGCACCGGTGGGCAGATTCCCTGCCAACCTCTGGGACTTGCATGACACCTCAGGCAACGTGTGGGAATGGACCTGTTCCCCCTGGCGGGAACGCTTCGACGGTAGCGAGAGCGAATGCAGCGAACCGGGCGACACGGGTTCCCGGGTGGTGCGCGGGGGCGCTTGGGACAATGGGGCGGCCTTCGCGCGCGCGGGCGCCCGCGCCGACGTCACTCCGGTCAACCGCAACGACGCCCTGGGCGTTCGGGTGTTTTGTTCGTCCCCCATCGAATAGCTGGGCGCTGGCCCGCTGATCACTGAAACGCTGTTCCGCTGTTCACTGAAAACGCCGCGCAGCGGCGAAAATTTTTTCCAGGGGGTGGCCTTTCCGCGCCATACTGGCAGGGCAGAGTGCAGTTCTGTGGGGTTCCCTGAGACGTGTCCCGGGTGGTGCGCGGGGGCGCTTGGAACAATGAAGCGGCCTTCTCGCGCGCGGGCGCCCGCAACAACAACACTCCGGACAACCGCAACGACAACGTTGGCGTTCGGGTGTTTTGTTCGTCCCACATCGTGATCTGCTCCGAAAGGCGCCCCGTGCGCCGCCGGAAATGCCGGCCGACCAAGGTTTGCCGGCCGAGGCCGGAGCTGGATCGATGGCGCAGGTGAGTCCCGTCCGCACGTAGCGGTACCGCGTCGGGCATATATCGAAGCAGGGCGCCGCCTGGATCCGCTCCCGCGGCGCCCACCCGCCTTTTTCCCGGGGAAACCCGCTCGCCGCGCACCGAAAGATGAGCCCGCAAGGCTGTCTCGGCTCAGTGTCCGACGATCGGGCCACGACGCCCGGCGTGTATATTCCCTCCGCCGCCACCCTCGTTGCCCGCGCCATGACCCGCACCTTCGCCCTCCCCGACCTCAGCCTCCGCTTCATTCCCGTTTGGCGGCGCAATTTCCTGGTTTGGCGCAAGCTGGCGATTCCTTCGCTGCTGGGCAATCTGGCCGATCCGATGATCTACATGCTGGGCCTGGGTTATGGCCTGGGGTCGATGCTGCCGGAGGTGGGGGGCGTGCCCTACATCGTGTTCCTGGCGGCGGGCACGGTGTGTTTCTCGTCCATGAACAGCGCGTCCTTCGAGACGATGTACTCGGCGTTTTCGCGCATGAACGTCCAGCGCACCTGGGACGCCATCCTCAATGCGCCGCTGACGCTGGACGACGTGATGCTGGCGGAACTGGTGTGGGCGGCGAGCAAGAGCCTGCTTTCCGGCGCGGCGATCCTGATCGTCATCGCCGGGCTGGGGCTGACCCATTCCTGGCTGGCGCTGTGGCTGCTGCCGCTGGTGTTCGTGATCGGGCTGACCTTCGCCGCTTTCGGGCTGGTGATGACGGCGCTGGCGCCGAGCTACGACTTTTTTATGTACTACTTCACCCTCTTCGTCACGCCCACTGCGCTGATTTCCGGGGTGTTTTTCCCCATGGATCAGGTGCCGGCGATGCTGCAGGCGGTGGCCCAGGTGCTGCCGCTGAGCCACGCCGTGGCCCTGGCACGGCCGCTGCTGTTGGGACAGGTGCCGGCGGACGTGATGCTGCATCTGGCCGTGCTGCTGGCTTACGCCGCGGTGGGTTTCCAGGTTTCCCTGGTGCTGGCGCGCCGCCGCCTGCTGAAATAGCCGCCCCGGCCCG
>JBAWHH010000692.1:0-3947 GCA_049593715.1 Rhodocyclaceae bacterium | reverse complement strand
TTCGTCTGCCATCCCCGCGACTCCATCCGCTTCCAGGTCGGTGTCGTCCGCGGCGTCGGCCATTTCGACCTCTTCGCCCTCGAAGCCCTCATCGGAGGCACCCGCGTCATAGGAATCTTCGAAAGCGTCGTCGAAAGATTCCCCATAGAACGAGTCGCTTGAATAACTTGTGTCGTCCGCCAAATCCCGCATGGCGTGGTCTTCGAACGGTTGGTCCACGGAACCCTCCCAGTTCAAACAACCTCCCGAGGCTCGGATGGCCTGAGGAGCTTCCAAATCCAAACGTGGCGCTAGCCTAGGCAAGTCTGCGGCCCTGCGACAAGTCGCACGATCTGGGACGTTCGAACGGGGTAGCTCGTTTGAGGGACATCTGAGCCATTTTTGGCCGCTCCGGGTGGGGGGCGGTAACGGCTGGATCAACCGTCTTGGACTCGATGAATCAGCGGGTTGGGACTATGTGCTGTCGCAAGGCACTTAGGCATTCGCTAGGCGGGCTAGCTCAGTCATGGTGTGCCCGGAACGGGTATCGCGAGCCGCTAACCGGACGCTGGAGGACGTCTTGTGGGTTCCGACCCAATTGTTGCGGTGGTGATCGCTCGGAGCGGGGCGTGGTGTTGGAGGGGCCGGGGCGAGAGATAAGGACATTGGTGCATCTCTGTTTGGCGGGATCTCCCCACATTGCGACCTTGCAACGACGCTTCGGGCCTCGCATATCCTGCGAAGGCCTGCTCCGGCCCCGCGATCTGGGCATCCAAAAAAACAACCCCCGGGGCTTGCGCCCCGGGGGTTGTTAATGATCTCTCGAAACGAGACTTAGGCGGCTTGGATGTTCGAAGCCTGCTTACCTTTCGGGCCTTGGGTCACGTCGAACGTCACGCGCTGGCCTTCTTTCAGGGTTTTGAAGCCTGCGCCTTGGATGGCGGAGAAGTGCGCGAACAGATCTTCACCACCGCCTTCCGGGGTGATGAAACCGAAACCTTTGGCGTCGTTGAACCACTTGACGGTACCAGTTGCCATTTACAGTCCTCTAAAAATAAAACGCGGGCGATCCCGCTAACGAATGCCTGAATCGCAAGACTGCCGACCGCCAAACTGGTAGCGCACAAACTTGGAATCAAACACCAGAAGGCGATTTACGCGATTTCTTGCCTCAGGTCAAATTTGTTTTGCGGCAGGCCCCCGCCACAGAGGGAAAATGCTCCGCAGATGGGGACGGAATTTTTTTCGGGATCACGGCCGGGTGATGAGCCTTTCGGCTTCCGGGTAGAGCCGTTCCAGCAGGTCGGCGGCGCATTCCGTCACCAGGGCCTCCATGTCGTCGGTCAGTTCGGCGGCGGTGGCGCCTTCGCCGGCACGCTCCCAGATCAGGCGTAAAGGCTCGCGCCGCTCCAGCACCAGGGCCGCCGCGGCGCTTTGCCAGAAGGCCGGGCGCTCGCTCTCGGCGTAGTCGCCGCGGCCGCGGCCGAAGTGGGCCACGGCCAGGTAGCGCAGCAGGGCCGAGCGCACCAAGCCCTCGAAAAACTCTTCCGACCAGTGGAGCAGGGCGCGTTCCTTGCGCATGACCAGGTTGTAGCCTTTGGCAATGCTGCCGCCGCCCAAGGCGCCGAGAATCCCGCCGCCGACGATGCCCAGCCCCAGGCTCATGCCGCCGGAGGCGATATCGGCCGCCAGCCCGCCCAGCGCGCCGGTGACGAAGCCGCCTACCACCGCGGCGAAGCCGGTGTCGACGGGTTCGTCGGTCGCATAGTCTTCCCGCAGGCGGCGAAAGATCTCCTGCGCGGCACGCCCGTTGAGCCCGTGCAGCACGATCATTTCGTCCGTCCCCGAACGGATCGCCTCGTCCAGCCGTTCCGCCAGCAACATCATGGCGCGCTCGTGGGCCGCGGCGGTGGCATCTTTCTCGTTCTCTTCGTCGGAACGGAAAATCTCCAGCAGACTGTCGATCCAGCTTTTCTCCGGCACCTCTTCGCGGTCGGTGACGGCACGCACCAGTTGCCGCGCCAGAACGGCCATGGAGCGGTGGAAGCGGTCCACGTTCTTCTCCCGCCAGGCTCGGGACAGCACCGCGAAGGCGCCCTGTTTCTCCATCGGCAGCAGCCCCCCCGCGACTTTCAGCAGCAGGCCTTCCTGCACCCAGCAGCGGGCGAAAGCGTCCAGGCTCAGCACTTCCTTCACCACCTCGTAGTTCTTCAGGTGCTGGCGCCAGCGGCCCTCTTCCGCTTGCTCGATGTCGGGCTCCCGCGGTGGACCTTTCTGATTCAGCAGCAGGATCACCGGTTTGTCGATCCAGGTGAGGATCTCCATCTCCATGGCGACGTAGCCCGCATCCTCCGGCGGTTCGGCGGCGTTCACCATGTAGAGCACGATGTCCGCTTCCTCGCGGGCATTGCGCAACGCCTCCTTGCTGCACCACAGCGGCCGGTCGGCGTAGCGGTCCCAGGCCTGGCTCAGCACCCAGGTGATGGGGTTGCCGCTCTCCCGCAGGCGTTTCAACAGCCGCACCGTGTCGCCGAAGCCCGGCGTATCCCACAGTCGCAGTTCGCAACCGTCGCCGGCCGCGACCATGGGATACACGCTGCTGAGGTCGGTGACGTGGGGCGCGTCGCGCACTTCCCCCACGTCCATCCCCAGCAGGGTGCGGGCGAGGGTGGTCTTGCCGGCGTTGGTGTGGGAAATCAGGCTCAGGTTGATGATTCGGGGATCGCTCAAAGGACAGCCTCCTTGGGATCGGCGGCGGGAAGCGCCGCTTCCAGCGCGGCGCGGGTGGTCTCGCTGGCCGGCTGGGAAAGATCGAGGGTGATCATCTGCCCGGTGCCCAGAATGGCCTGCCAAGTGGAGCGGCGCTGCGCCAGGCGCGTGTCGGCGCCGGCTTCGCCATCCAGCCGCCGCCGGTAGCCCGATTCATCCACCAGCGCCACGACGCGGCGCATCGTTTTTCCCGCCCGCTCCTGGCTTCTGAGGCCGGCGATCAGCACGCCGTGGTTTTCCGCCTCCGGCGTCGCGGCCAGGCTGAACACGACGAAAAGCCAATCGGGGGGCGAGTCCGATCGCCGCGCGGCGGCCGCCAGATACTCCTCTTCCGCCCCGTAGGCGATGGGATCGGCGAAGGTGATCCGCGTGCGGCGGCCGAGCAGATCACCGAGGAGGTCGCGCAGATGGTTGCGCGCCGCTTCCGCCAGGTGGTAGCTGTAGGTCACGACCAGTACCGTTGCTCCTTCAGACCGGGCGCCGGAAAGCAGCCGGCGGAAATAGGCATCGCTCGGCGGCGGCAGGGGGAACGCCTTGCCGAGCCGGCGCTCCCGCAGCCAGGTCGCTACGGCCAGGGTAAACCGGGGCAGGACGATGAACATGGCCGCGGTCACGGCGTAGTGGTGAATCCCGGGCGCGGCGCTCTCGCCGGTCTGGCCCGCCCCCCAGCGGATGGTGGCGAGATGCGCCGCGTCCGGAAGGGGGATGCCGCTCACTGCCGCAGCGGGGCCGAGGACAACCCCCAGCATCGCCGCGAGCGCGCCTTCGCCGAGGAACGTGCTTTCCCAGCCGGCGAGGTATTCCAGGCCGAGGCCGCGGATGTACATCCCCGCCACCGCCCCCAGCGCCAGGGCCGCGGCGGACAGGTGGAGGTTGCGCGCGGCGCGGGCCGCCCACAGCGGTGCGCCGAGCATCAGCCAGTCGCGGCCGAAACGCTCCAGGCCCGCCCTCAGCGCGGCGTTTTCCTTCACCTCGGCGTCCTCGGAGACGGCGAAAACCGGCCGCGTGAAGACCGCCACCACCCGTCGCAGCGGATGGTCGCCCAGCAGGCTGTGCCGGTCGGCGGGCGCGCGGCGCAAAACCTTTGCCGCGAGCAAGAGGTAAACCGTGAGGTTCCAGGCCAGCATGCCTAGAAGGGGGAAAAACACGATATTGATGTGCCGGCCACCGTTCAATTCGTTGCTGGCCAGGCCCAGGAC
>JBAWHH010000691.1:0-2415 GCA_049593715.1 Rhodocyclaceae bacterium | reverse complement strand
CGATGTGGGCGCGCGGGACCGCCCTTGTTCTGGCGACCGTTATGGGCACTATCGCCGTCGTCGTTCTCTACGGGAAAGTAACCGGGCAGCCGCTCGCGATTGGTGCGTGGCTGGTCGCGCAGTCACCGCTGTTGCCGCGAACGCCCGCGGCCCCCATGGATCTCGTCGGCGCTGCCGGGTTTTGTTTCGGCGCACTGGCGCTCGCGTTTCGTAGCAGGTTTCCCTTGGCGCCGGGGCTGCCCTGGGTGATCGGGTATGCCCTCATCGCCTTGAGCACGGTCTCGCTGCTGGCGAACGTGCTCTTTCAGTCGAGCCTTTGTGGCGGGGACGACGGCACCAGACCCGTGCTAGCTACCACATTGACCATGGGCTTGCTCGGTGTCGGCGTCCTCGCATCCGCGTCCCCGGCATTTTCGGCGGGATCCTTGGACGCCCGCATCGCGGCAGGACCGTCGATCGTCGCGATGGCCGCGGTCATCCTAACGAGTATGGCCGTGCTCCTGGCGATTCGCGGGTCGTTGGCGCCTTTCCTTTCCCATGGGCTCGACGGCCGGTGCGCATTCGATGTCCGAGCCCCCATCGGCGGATCGAGCGCCCAGGCGCGGCTGCAGCTCGATGCGCAGGAGGTATTTGCTCACCTGCGTAGCGCGCTCGATGGGGCGCTGCTGTTTACGGGGATCCTTGCCGCCGGCGCCGCCTGGGCGGTGAGGCGGAGCATGCGCCCGCTGGTCTCGGCACTTCAGGCCCGGGCGTCCGAACAGGGCGCAGCGCTGGAACAAGCCAACGCGAATTTGCGGCGCAGCGAGCAACGCCTTCAACAGGTTATCGAGTCTGCACCGAGCGCGATTGTGATGGTCAATTCTGCCGGGCAGATCGCGCTGGCCAATGCGCTGGCCCAGCGCATGTTCGGCTACCCCCGCGACGAACTGCTCGGGCAGCCGGTAGAGATGCTGGTCCCGGACAGTCACCGTGGCGGGCATGCGCGCCTTCGCGGAACGTTCAATGCCCATCCGAGCACCCGCCAGATGGGAGCAGGACGCGAGCTTTTCGCGCGGCGCAGCGACGGCACCGAATTCCCGGTTGAAATTGGACTGAATCCCGTCGAAACCGACGAAGGCGTCCTGGTGATCAGCGTCATCGCCGACATCAGCGAGAGACGCCGCTACGAGGCGGAGCTGCGCCGCAGCGAACAGCGATTCCGCCAAGTCGTCGAGTCGGCCCCGAGCGCCATGGTGATGGTGGACCAGGAAGGCCGGATTGTGCTGGTCAATGCCCAGGCCGAACGGATCTTCGGTTACCACCGCGACGAGCTGCTCGGACGGGGGATGGAAATGCTGGTGCCGGACAGCCGCCGCGAGCAACACCGGATCGATCGCCTTGCGTACCATGCCCATCCGGCGACGCGCCAAATGGGGGCCGGCCGGGAACTCTACGCCGTGCGCAAGGACGGCACGGAGTTTCCCGTGGAGATCGGACTGAATCCGATCGAAACCGAAGATGGCTGCCTCGTACTGAGCGACATCGCCGACATCAGCGAACGTCGCGCCGCGCAGGAGCAGATCGCCCGTGCCCTGCGGGAAAAGACGGTGCTGCTCGACGAAATCCACCACCGGGTGAAGAACAATCTGCAGGTCATCGCAAGCCTGCTCAACCTGCAGGCGGACCGCGCGCGCGACGAGGCGGCCCGGCGCGTCCTGGCCGAAAGCCAGAGCCGGGTACAGGCCATGGCGCTGATCCACCAGTTGCTCTACGAACGCAAGGATTACTCGGTCGTCGACCTGGGCGAGTATCTGACCCGCCTGGCGCATTTGCTGCTATCGACCCATCGCTCCCACTCGCAGGGGACAGAACTGGAAATCGACGTGCAGCCGGTACGCGCCGATTTGCAGCGCGCCGTACCGTGCGGCCTTCTGGTTAATGAACTGCTCACCAACTGCTTCAAACATGCGTTCCCGGAGGGGCGCTGCGGAACGGTGCGCGTAACGCTGAAACACGGCGATGGGGACGAAATCCTGCTTTCCGTCAGCGACGATGGCGTGGGATTGCCCGAGCAGATCGAAATCGGCAGTACCGCGTCTCTCGGCTTGCAGCTCGTGCCGCTGTTGGCGGAACAGGCCGGCGCGGAACTCACCGTCGTTCGCTCACCGGGCACCACTTTCAATCTGAAGTTCTCCTCCATGTCTGCAGAAAGGCCATCATGACCCCCAACCCACGTCTGCTTATCGTCGAGGATGAGCGCATCATCGCCCTCGACCTGCGCCAGCGCCTGCAGCACCTCGATTACGACGTGTGCGGCATGGCAGCCCGCGGCGAGGATGCGATCCGTCTGGCCCGAGATCTCAAGCCGGACATCGTGCTGATGGATATTCACCTGGAAAGTGGGAGCGACGGCATCGAGGCGGCGCAGGCCATCCG
>JBAWHH010000690.1:0-2786 GCA_049593715.1 Rhodocyclaceae bacterium | reverse complement strand
CCCTACCACCGTTTCCAGTCGCCCGCGCCGCCGGCATCGACCATGCGTGAGTAACCGGCTTTGAGCAGCCGATCGACTTCGCGCAACACGTCTTTGGCTCCCCGGCCCGGACGAAAACTCTCGTTCCTGTGCGGGCTCCCCCGCTCGACAATCGATTCGAGGAAAGGGGGCGTACCGGTACGGGCCGCACACTCCCAACGCTCCTGCCGCCTTTTCAGGAATTGACCTGTCCGACATCGTGGATGGCTCGGCCATCGCACCGTTGCCCGCCCCCGGCCGCAACTTCCTGGAATCAATAGCACTCACCAACTATGCCATCCTCTGTGGCGGCGTGGCCCAACGGGCGGTGGAGTGCGACGACGAAGTGGCGGCGGACCTTTCCCGGCGCCTGCCCTTCTGCTGTTCCCGCGACTACGGCCGCTCCTTCGGCGATCTGTGCGACGCCGCCGTACGACTTCTACAAAACCGATCCGCTATTGTTCGCCCCGGCACGCGCGGTGGGGAGCAAGCTTGCCACCGGCAACACCTTCGCCGCCGGCGCGGTGAACGCCGAGTTGCTGCGCCCGCTGTGGCTGTCCCAGGACCGATAGAAAAGGGGAAGAATGACCATCGCCCTCATCACCGACGAACCGAACGCCTGGCACAGCCGCGAGTTGAAGCGCGCCTTCGCCCGCCTCGGCCACCCCTGCCGCACCGTCGATCTGCGGCGCTGCCGCTTCGACCTGTCCGCGCCCGGCAGCGGACTGGTGCTTCCCGGATTCACCGAGCGAGTGCCGGATGCCGCATTCGTGCGTGGCGTGCCCGGGGGCAGCCTGGAGCAGGTAGTGCTGCGGCTGGATTTCCTCCATGGCCTGCGCGAACTGGGCGTGCCGGTGTACAACGAGGCCCGCGCCATCGAGCGCAGCGTGGACAAAGCCATGACCAGCTTTCTGCTCCATCGCGCCGGCGTGCCCACGCCACCCACCTGGGCGACGGAGGACGCAGCCGCCGCCCGGCGCGTCGTCATGCGTACTCTCGCCGGCGGAGATGAACTCGTCACCAAGCCGCTGTTCGGTTCCCAAGGCAAGGGATTGCGGCGGCTCGCCGAGGTGCCCGCGGACCCGCCGCTGCTGGGCGGAGTGGCTTATCTGCAGCGCTGGGTACCGCCCAGTGGCGAGGGCTACCGCGACTGGCGCGTGCTAGTGGTCGGCCAGTGCGCCGTGGCGGCAATGCGCCGCGAGAGCGAACACTGGATCACCAACGTCGCCCAGGGCGCGCGGCCCCACGCCGAGGATCTGACGAAGCCGGAGAACGCCGACCTCGCCCACTGGGCGGTGCGGGCCGCCGGGGCGCTCGGCATGGACTACGCCGGCGTCGACCTGATGCGCGACGGGCAAGGCAAACCCTGGGTGATCGAAGTCAATGGCATCCCGGCCTGGCGCGGGCTGCAGCGCGTCACCACCGGGCGCATTGCCGACCTGCTGGCCCGGGATCTGGTTCAGCGCAGGATGGGCAAAACGGAAGCGCCTTCGGACCAGGCCCTGCGTGCCGGCTAGCAGTCGAACATCCGCTCCTGGCCAAGCAACGCCCGCTTCCCCCGGCACCACTGATTCTCGACGGTGCCGCGCGAGCCATTTGGCGGTTTCGCCTGTCTTCCAATTGGTCGAGCGCGCACGCATTGTGCTACCGCGCTTTTCCGCCTTTCGCTGGCTCGGCCTGGGTCCGCCATTCCCTTGGCCCACGCGAGATTGCCGCCCTGGGTCGAACTCTGCATCGGGCCGCAGCTCCCGACGTGTCGTCCGCAGTGGCGGCGCACAGACGTCCTCACCCTCGCGGCCGCGCAAAATGGGCGCGGCTTCCGTGTCGATGGAGTCGAGGTGGCGAATCCCGACGGGGATTTTGGGAGCGTAGGGTATCTCTCGTGCAAACACGGAAGCCCCCACCAGCTTGGACCGGCACAAATCATCCACGAACCCCGGAGCCGCCGGATCGCGCATCGCCCATTCCACGTCCCATGACCGCGCGCTGAGGTCTGCACTGTGGGTCAGAATGCGATGCTCGTCCTCAGAGAAGACGGCGCCAATAACCGGATCATGGTGCGCCAACGCCGGCCCGATCTGCGCCCCCGTAGCTACGGCCCATAGCCGCGCCGTATTGTCCAGACTCCATGTCAGGATGCGCTGCTCATCCTTCGAGAACACGGCGCCCCGGATCAAGCCACCGTGCGCCATTGCCGGTCCGATCTGCGCCCCCGTCGCCGCGCTCCATAGCCGCGCCGTCTTGTCCTGACTCCAGGTCAGAATTTGCTGCTCGTTCTTAGAGAATATGGCGCCCTGGACCGAGTCCTCGTGCATCAATGCCGTCCCGATCTGCCTCCCGGTGGCAACATCCCATAGCCGCGCGGCCTTGTCCTCGCTCCAGGTCAAAAGGCGCCGCTCGTCCTGGGAGAAGGCGGCTCCATTGACTCCACCATCGTGCGAGAAGGCCGGCCCGATCTGCGCCCCCGTCGCCGCGTCCCACAACCGTGCGTTCTTGTCCTTGCTCCAAGTCAGGATGCGCCGCCCGTCCTGGGAGAACGCGGCGCCCAAGACCGCATCCTGGTGCGCCAACGCCGGGCCAATTTGAACCCCTGTGCCCACCTCCCATACCCGTGCGGTCTTGTCCTCACTCCAGGTCAGGATATGCCGCTCGTCCTGCGAGAATACGGCACCATTGACCCAGCCCCCGTGGGCGAAGGCCGGCCTCACCTGCGCCCCCGTCGCCACGTCCCATAGTCGAGCGGTATTGTCCCGACTCCAGGTCAGGAT
>JBAWHH010000689.1:0-2717 GCA_049593715.1 Rhodocyclaceae bacterium | reverse complement strand
GAACTTGTCCAATGCCTGAGCGCGCTGCAGGAGCTGGACGCGGTCCGGCAGGTCGGTCACCGCCATGAAGCGGTCGGCGAGCTGGCGCACGCCGCCGATGAAGGCTTCGATGGCCTTGGCGCCGAGGGGGCCGCGGCGGTCCGCCAACTGCAAGGCGATGCGCCACTGGGCGCTGGGGGTCGAGCCTGGAGCGCCCGCCACCTGCCAGACTTTCCGGACGGCGTTCCAGCCGAGAAAGCGCACGGGCTTGTCCACGCCCCCCAGCGCCTCGCCGGCAGCCGTCAGCAACTGCTGCACGTCAATGGGCTCGACCGCCTCGAAAGGCACCATGAAGTCTGCCCCGGGATGAACCAAAGGCATGGCCGGTTCGGTGGCCGGCGCCTCTAGTTCCTCTTCGGCGAAATCCTCCGTGAAATCCTCATCCGGCCCGCGGGGAGCCATCGGCTCGACCCGCTCTTGTAGATCGTCCGCCGCAAAGCTTTCGTCCTCTTCGGCGACCTTGGGCTCCAGCGGCGGATTGACCGCCGGGGAACCAGACTCCCGCTCCAACTGGCGGAGGTAGCGCCGCTCCAGCCACTTGTTGTAGGCGAACACGGCGGCCACGCCCAACGCACCCACAGCAATGATGGATAACTGAAAATCGCTGATGACCATGCAAACCTTTTCGGCGGCTCACGCCGCCGCCTCCTGCTGCAAACGCAGCGCTTCTTCGATGTCGACCTCCACCACCCGCGACACGCCTTGCTCCTGCATGGTGACGCCGATCAGTTGCTGCGCCATTTCCATGGTGATCTTGTTGTGGCTGATGTAGAGGAACTGGGTCTGTTGCGACATGCGTTTCACCATGTCGCAGAAACGTTCGGTATTGGAATCGTCCAGCGGCGCATCCACCTCGTCCAGCAGGCAGAAGGGCGCCGGATTGAGCTGGAAGAACGAGAACACCAGCGCAATGGCGGTGAGCGCCTTTTCGCCGCCGGAAAGCAGATGGATCGACGCATTCTTCTTCCCCGGCGGCTGAGCGACTACGTGCACGCCGGCGTCGAGGATCTCGTCGCCCGTCAGCACCAGCCGCGCCTCACCGCCGCCGAACAGTTCGGGGAACAACACGCCGAAATGCCGATTGACGGTCTCGTAAGTGGTGCGCAACTGTTCGCGCGTCTCGCGGTCGATGCGGCGGATAGCGTCTTCCAGCGTGCTGATGGCCTGGTTCAGGTCGGCCGACTGGGCATCAAGATAGGTCTTGCGCTCCCGCGCCGTCGTCAGTTCCTCCAGCGCCGCCAGGTTCACCGCCCCCAGATCGGCGATCTCCTGGTTGAGGCGGGCAAGGGTTCCCACCAGCACACTTTCCTTCAACTCCCGCGTAAGCCTGGGCGCCAGCGCCGCCTCGTCCGCCTGGGCTTCCGCCAAGCGCGTACTGAATTGTTCTTCGTTGAGCTGGGCCGCCTGGGCCTTGAGCTTGAGGTCGCCGATGCGGTCGCGCAGCGGACCCAGCCCCTGCTCGATTTTCAGGCGCGCTTCATCGCTCTGGCGCAGCCGCTCGGAAATCTCTTCCAGGCCCTCGCGGCTGCGGGTCAGGGACTGCTCGCGGTCCAGGCGCAGTTCCAGGGCGGCTTCCAGCGCGCTTTCGAGGCGCTCTTCGTCGATGCCGGCGCGCTCCTCCACCGCCGTGGCCTGCTCGCCGACGATACGCGCCAACTGTTCCCGCGCCAGTTCCCGCGCTTTGGCGATGCCTTCCAGCTTGCCGCTGCATTCGCGCTCGGAGAAACTGGCCTCCTGCACCTCCCGCGCCAGCACCTGCTCGGTGCTGCGCGCCTCGCGCAGCGCCAGATCCCGGCTGCGCTGTGTTTCCAGCGCCGTGTCGAGGCGGTCGCGCTGCACGTCGGTGAGTTCCCGTTGACGCGCGATCTCGGCTTCGGCGCGCAAATGCCGCTCCCGCTCCTGCTGCTCGCCGGTCGTCACTTCGCCGAGATCGCGTTCGATCTGGGCCACCCGCTCCTGGTAGCGGGCCAAGGACTGCTGCAGCTTGAGCAATTGAAGCTGGGCATCGTGCCGCTTTGCCTGCAGATCCTGGGCTTCGCGGCGCGCCGC
Organism: Rhodocyclaceae bacterium; assembly: GCA_049593715.1. Taxonomy (GTDB): domain Bacteria; phylum Pseudomonadota; class Gammaproteobacteria; order Burkholderiales; family Rhodocyclaceae; genus JBAWHH01. The sequence goes on along the minus strand of JBAWHH010000689.1, from coordinate 629 downwards.
AGCCTGCCGATCCTGATGGGAGGCCAGGGCCGATTCGGCTTCCGCGACAGCGGCCCGCGTCTGTTCCGCATGCTCCTGCGCCCCATCGATGGCAGCGGAGAGGTCGTCAATCTCCCGCTGGCGCTCGATCACGCCGTGGGTGCGCACGTCCGGCGCGTAAAGGGTGACGGCATGGCGGCTCAAGGTCTGGCCGGCGCGATTGACCCAGAGTTCGTCGGCGGCCAAATCGCCGCGCCGGGGCAGCAGCGCGCCCAGGTCTTCGGCGACGTAGATGCCGCACAGCCAGTCCGCCAGAGCGCCGTGCCAGGAATCATTGGTGCAGCGAACCTTCGCGGACAGCGCTTCGCCGCGTTCCGGCCGCGCCGCAGCAGCGGCGGCAACGCCCGCCACGCCAACGGCCACCGAAGCTGGCGCGGCGTCGCTCAGCAGTGCGGGAACCGTTTCGGCGCTTTCGACCAGCGTGGCGCTGAAGCGCTCCCGCAACACCGCCTCCACCGCCGTTTCCCAGCCCGGCTCCACCTGCAGGGAGCGCCACAACGGCGCGGCCTCGCTCAGTCCGTGGCGCTGCAGCCAGTCCCCCAGCTTGCCGTTCTGCTGCACCTTGGCCTGCATATGCGCCAAGGCGTCGC
>JBAWHH010000688.1:0-8077 GCA_049593715.1 Rhodocyclaceae bacterium | reverse complement strand
GGCTAGAACAAAGGCACCGCAGTGAGCAAAGATCTGGGATTGTACGAGTTTCCATGGAGATCCGTCAACCAGCCGAGGCGTTCTCCTCATTGGATGGTGCGGCTTCCGCACCATCCAATGCCGGCTCGATTTCTCGTCCAACGGCGATATCTTCACCGACTGCCTGCATCCGCCTGGTTCGATGATATGCCATTCCCGTACCGGCAGGGATAAGGCGACCAACGATAACGTTCTCCTTGAGCCCGCGAAGTTCGTCCCTTTTGCCCATGATCGCCGCCTCGGTGAGGACACGGGTCGTCTCCTGGAACGAGGCCGCGGAGATGAACGAATCCGTCGATAGGCTGGCCTTGGTGATACCGAGCAATACGTATTGGTATTCAGCCGGGCGCTTGCCTTGTTCTTCCATCTTGTCGTTTTCGTCAAGCACTTCGGCCCGCTCTACCTGTTCTTCGCGGATGAAATGCGTATCGCCCGGGTCGGTAATCACCACACGGCGCAACATTTGACGGACGATCACCTCAATGTGCTTGTCGTTGATCTTGACACCCTGCAGGCGATAGACGTCCTGGACCTCGTCGATAATGTACCGGGCTAGAGCCTCAACACCGAGAAGCCGCAGGATGTCGTGAGGCTCGGCCGGGCCATCAACGATCAACTCTCCGCGATTGACCACTTGCCCATCGTGGACCATCACGTGCTTATCTTTTGGAATCAAGTACTCGTGCACCGTGCCGTCCGGTTCGGTAATAACCAACCGCTGCTTACCTTTCGTGTCCTTGCCAAACGAGACTGTGCCCGTAACCTCGGCAAGCATCCCTGCGTCTTTCGGAGAGCGCGCCTCGAAGAGTTCTGCCACGCGCGGCAACCCCCCCGTGATGTCCCGGGTCTTCGCCGACTCCTGCGGGATGCGCGCCAAGACGTCCCCCACGGAAACCTGCTGACCATCGCGCACGGCGATAATCGACCCAACCTGGAAAGTGATGGCGACAGCGTGATCTGTCCCATGGATCCGCACTTCCTCTCCAGCATCGGTCAGCAGCTTCACTTGCGGCCTAAGCCCTTTCGACTGGCTACCGCGCCGTTTCGGATCGATAGCCACCAGTGTCGTTAGACCCGTCACGTCGTCCTGCTGCTTGGCCACGGTGACGCCCTCTTCCACATGCTCCAGCCTGACCGTGCCGGCATATTCCGTGATGATCGGGCGAGTGTGAGGGTCCCAGGTGGCGAGCTGGGTGCCCGCCTTGATGGCAGCACCTTCGTCCACGAGCAGCATCGCCCCATATGGCACCTTGTGACGTTCGCGCTCCCGACCGTGGTCGTCGGTGATAAGCACCTCTGCGCTGCGGGCAATGACCACCTTCTCCGCCTTGATGGTCGTTACATAGCGCATGTTTGGCGTGAAGCGCACGGTACCCGCGCTCTTCGCCTCCACCTGACTGGCCGCCGCCGCCCGGGAGGCGGCGCCGCCGACGTGGAAGGTGCGCATAGTGAGCTGCGTACCTGGCTCACCAATGGACTGTGCGGCGATAACACCGACCGCTTCTCCGACGTTCACCAGAGGTCCTCTGCCGAGGTCGCGCCCATAGCACTTCGCACACAACCCATACCGCGTCTCGCAATTCAGCGGCGTCCGGACTCTCACCTCATCAACCCCAAGTGCTTCGATCAGGTCGACCGCGTCTTCATCGAGCAGATGCCCGGCTTCGAAAACGGTCTCCTGCGTTTCGGGATTCACCACGTCCGACACTGCAACGCGACCGAGAATTCGCTCGCGAAGAGCCTCAATCACCTCACCGCCCTCTATGAGCGCCTTCATAGCGAAACCACTCTCGGTCCCGCAATCATCTTCAGTGACGACCAGATCCTGCGTAACGTCCACCAGACGACGGGTAAGGTAGCCCGAATTGGCCGTCTTGAGAGCCGTATCCGCCAGGCCCTTGCGGGCGCCGTGGGTTGAAATAAAGTACTGCAAGACGTTAAGGCCTTCGCGGAAGTTTGTCGTGATCGGAGTCTCAATGATTGACCCGTCTGGCTTGGCCATCAGGCCCCGCATGCCGGCAAGCTGCCGAATCTGGGCCGCCGAGCCACGTGCGCCCGAATCCGCCATCATATAAATTGAGTTAAACGACTCCTGTTTTGCTGCATTGCCAAAGCGATCCGTGACACTCTGCACCGCAAGCTGCTCCATCATGGCTTTCGCCACCTGATCGCCGGCACGCCCCCAGATATCCACGACCTTGTTGTAGCGCTCGCCGTCCGTAACCAGGCCCGAGGTGTACTGCTGGGCGATTTCCTTAACTTCATGTTCCGCAGCCCCAATAATCGTGTTCTTCATACTGGGAACCAACATGTCGTTTATGGCGATGGAAATACCTGCGCGCGTCGCCAATCTAAACCCGAATTGCATTAACTTGTCTGCAAAAACCACCGTTTCCTTCAAGCCGCAGCGGCGGAAAGCCCCGTTGATGAGGCGCGAAATCTCTTTCTTTTTCAGAGGCTTATCCAGGACGCTGTAGGGCAGTCCCGGCGGCAGAATCTCGGAAAGGAGCGCGCGGCCGGCAGTGGTCTCATATCGAGTAATTTTCTCCGTCTTCTCGCCGTCGAGAGACACGTCGAATTCCCGGATACGCACCCAAACCCGCGCATGAAGGTCCACCTGGCCCGAATCCACGGCCCGCTTCAACTCTGAAATATCGGCAAAGGCCATGCCCTCACCAATCGCGTTGATCCGCTCACGCGTGGCGTAATACAAACCCAAAACGATATCTTGCGTTGGTACGATTATGGGCTCGCCGTTAGCTGGAGAAAGAACGTTATTCGATGCAAGCATCAACGTCCTCGCTTCCATTTGCGCTTCGAGCGATAACGGAACGTGGACGGCCATTTGGTCGCCGTCGAAGTCCGCATTAAAGGCCACACACACCAGCGGATGAAGCTGAATAGCCTTACCTTCAATAAGGACCGGCTCGAACGCCTGAATTCCCAGCCGATGCAGCGTCGGCGCCCGGTTCAGCATGACCGGATGCTCCCGAATGACATCCGCCAGGATGTCCCAAACTTCAGGAACCTCTTGCTCGACCAACTTCTTCGCCGCCTTGATCGTCGTCGCCAAGCCAAGAAGCTCAAGCTTATTAAAGATAAAGGGCTTGAATAACTCCAGTGCCATCTTCTTGGGCAATCCACACTGGTGTAGCTTCAACTCCGGTCCAACCACGATCACCGAGCGGCCAGAATAGTCAACTCGCTTGCCGAGGAGATTCTGACGGAATCGGCCGCCTTTTCCTTTGATCATGTCGGCCAATGACTTAAGCGGGCGTTTGTTCGCACCTGTCATCGCCTTCCCACGGCGGCCGTTATCCAGCAAAGAATCGACGGCCTCTTGGAGCATCCGCTTTTCATTGCGCACAATAATCTCGGGCGCTTTGAGTTCCAGCAAGCGCTTGAGCCGATTGTTGCGATTGATTACGCGCCGATACAGGTCATTCAAATCCGATGTAGCGAAGCGCCCGCCGTCCAGCGGTACCAACGGGCGCAGATCCGGCGGAAGAACGGGAAGGACTTCGAGAATCATCCATTCAGGCTTGATGCCCGAATGCTGGAACGCCTCAAGAACCTTCAACCGTTTGGAAATCTTCTTGATCTTGGCTTCCGATCCAGTCGTTTCAAGTTCATGGCGAAGCGTTTCCACATCACGATTGAGATCGAGGGACCGCAGCAGTTCGCGAACGCCCTCTGCGCCCATGATGGCAGTGAAATCGTCACCGTACTCCTCGACCTTCGCAAGATAGTCATCTTCGGAGAGGAGTTGTGCGCGGTTCAACGGTGTCATGCCCGGGTCTACCACGACATATGCCTCGAAGTAGAGCACACGCTCGATATCACGCAGGGTCATATCTAGGACCATGCCAAGCCTGGAGGGCAATGACTTCAGGAACCAGATGTGTGCCGTAGGGGACGCCAATTCGATATGGCCCATGCGCTCCCGACGGACTTTCGACAACGTGACCTCAACACCGCATTTTTCGCAGATAACGCCTCTGTGCTTAAGCCGCTTATACTTGCCGCACAGGCATTCATAATCCTTTACCGGCCCGAAAATCTTGGCGCAGAAAAGTCCGTCGCGCTCGGGCTTAAAAGTACGATAGTTGATCGTCTCCGGCTTTTTGACTTCGCCGTAAGACCACGAACGAATCTTCTCGGGCGAGGCAAGCCCGATCGTGATGGCGTCAAACTCTTCCTCTTGCGTAACCTGTTTGAATAGGTCGAGCAGTGCTTTCATTGCGTCACTCCTGCGAGGCGTGAATATCGGACAGTACTGGAGCTACGGATAAGGTCGCCATCATGGGCGCGAATACCGTATTTCCCGCCCATAAGCGCATTAGAAACGCTCCAAATCAATATCGATGGCCAAGGAGCGGATTTCCTTCACCAACACGTTGAAGGACTCCGGCATTCCAGCGTCGATCTTGTGCTCGCCTTTAACGATATTCTCGTAAACCTTTGTACGGCCTGACACATCATCCGATTTGACCGTGAGCATTTCCTGCAGCGTGTAGGAAGCCCCATATGCTTCAAGCGCCCAAACCTCCATTTCCCCGAAACGCTGACCGCCAAACTGCGCTTTGCCGCCCAGTGGCTGCTGCGTCACTAAGCTATACGGGCCGGTCGAACGGGCGTGCATCTTGTCGTCTACCAAGTGGTGCAACTTCAACACGTGCATATAGCCGACGGTTACCTTGCGTTCGAAAGCTTGACCCGTGCGACCATCGTGTAGTGTCACCTGTCCGTCGGTTGGCAACCCCGCGAGATCGAGCATGGCATGAATCTCCGCCTCATGGGCCCCATCAAAAACCGGGGTCGCAAACGGCACACCGTTCCTGAGGTTCTGAGCCAGTTCAGCCACCTCCCGGTCGGTCAAACCCTGAATGTCCTCGGCCTTCCCGCTTGAGTTGTAAATGGTGTTGAGGAAGTCCCGCAACTCACCAACCGCCGCTTGCTTCCGAACCATCGCGTCGATTCGCTGCCCCAGGCCTTTGGCTGCCCAGCCGAGATGAGTCTCCAGGATTTGCCCAATGTTCATCCGGGAGGGCACGCCGAGAGGATTCAGGACGACATCAACAGGCGTACCGTCCGCCATATATGGCATATCTTCGACCGGGACGATCTTGGACACGACGCCCTTGTTCCCATGTCGACCGGCCATTTTGTCCCCCGGCTGCAGGCGACGTTTCACGGCAAGGTAGACCTTGACCATCTTTTGGACACCGGGTGGCAACTCATCGCCCTGCGTCAGTTTTTTCTTCTTGGCGTCGAAAGCCAGGTCGAAGTCTTTCCGGGTCCGATCGAGGCCATCGCGCAACGACTCCAGTTGCTGCGCTATTTCCTCGTCGGCCATACGGATATCGAACCAGTGGTGGGGCTCCACCGATTCGAGGTAAGCCTTGGTGATCTTGGTGCCCTTGGCCAACTTCTTCGGCCCACCGTTAGCGCTGTGGCCAGCCAGCAACCGCTCGATCCGGGCAAACGTATCGCGTTCGACAATCCGCATCTGGTCGGCCAGATCGATCTTGTAAGCACGCAATTGTTCGTCGATGATGGATTGTGCGCGCTTGTCCCGTTCAATGCCTTCGCGCGTAAATACCTGTACATCGATGACCGTGCCAGACATGCCGGACGGAACACGCAGTCCGGTGTCCTTGACGTCCGAAGCCTTTTCACCAAATATTGCGCGCAGCAGTTTTTCCTCGGGCGTGAGTTGGGTTTCGCCCTTGGGAGTCACTTTACCCACGAGCACATCCCCGGCCTCCACCTCGGCCCCGATGTAGACGATCCCTGACTCGTCAAGTCGCGCGAGTTGCGCCTCGCCAAGAGAAGCGATATCACGGGTAATCTCTTCGGGGCCGAGTTTGGTATCGCGCGCCACGACCGTCAATTCCTCAATATGGATTGAAGTAAAACGATCGTCTGCAACCACGCGTTCCGAGATCAGAATCGAGTCCTCGAAGTTGTAACCATTCCAGGGCATGAAGGCCACGAGCATGTTCTGCCCGAGCGCCAGTTCGCCCAAGTCGGTCGATGCCCCATCCGCGATCACATCGCCCTTGGCAATCGTGTCTCCAACATTGACTACTGGCCGCTGGTTAATATTCGTGTTCTGATTAGAACGGGTGTATTTGATGAGGTTGTAGATGTCTACGCCGACTTCGCCCGGCACGGTTTCCGCATCATTGACGCGCACCACAACGCGATTCGCGTCGATGTAATCCACCACGCCGCCCCGCAAGGCCTGCACCGCAGTGCCCGAATCGACCGCAACGGTACGCTCGATCCCGGTACCCACCAAAGCCTTCTCAGGCCGCAGGCATGGAACCGCCTGACGTTGCATGTTGGCGCCCATCAGTGCGCGGTTAGCGTCGTCATGTTCGAGGAATGGAATCAGCGACGCCGCCACGGAAACGATTTGTCCGGGGGCCACGTCCATATACTGGACCCGATCGGGCGTCTCCAGGGTGAACTCACCTTTATGCCGGCAAGAGACAAGTTCATCCAGCAACGCCCCTTGAGAATCCAATTGGGCATTGGCCTGAGCGATAATGTAATGGCCCTCCTCAATCGCCGAGAGATACTCGATCTGATCCGTAACGCGATTGTCCTGTACCTTTCGATATGGCGTTTCGAGAAACCCGTATTCGTTAGTCCTGGCATAAAGTGCCAAAGAGTTGATCAGACCGATATTCGGTCCTTCCGGCGTTTCGATTGGACAGACGCGTCCATAGTGCGTCGGATGCACGTCGCGGACCTCGAAGCCCGCCCGCTCCCGGGTAAGGCCGCCAGGTCCGAGAGCCGACACGCGCCGCTTGTGGGTTATTTCTGAAAGCGGGTTGGTCTGGTCCATGAACTGCGATAGCTGGCTGGAGCCAAAGAACTCCTTGATTGCTGCGCTAATAGGCTTGGCATTGATCAGATCATGGGGCATCAGGTTGTCTGCCTCAGCTTGGCTCAACCGTTCCTTGACCGCCCTCTCGACCCGTACCAGGCCCGCGCGGAACTGATTCTCCGCCAGTTCTCCAACGGAACGCACGCGGCGGTTCCCGAGGTGATCAATGTCGTCGATCTCCCCGCGTCCATTGCGGAGTTCCACCAGAATCCTAATTACATCGACAATATCGTCGTTCGAAAGGATGCCGAGACCCTCCAGAGCATCTCTTCCAACACGGCGATTGAACTTCATCCGACCAACCGCCGAAAGGTCGTACCTGTCTGAATCGAAGAACAACCCGCCGAAAAGCGCCTCAACGGCGTCCTCCGTTGGCGGCTCACCTGGCCGCATCATGCGATAAATCGCAACTCGGGCCGCCCATTGATCCGCCGTTTCGTCGGTTCGCAGCGTGGACGAAATGTACGGCCCACGGTCAAGATCGTTCACGTAGAGCGTCTTTATCTCCTGGACGCGCGACTCAGCAAGCTTGGCCAACAGCGTCTCGGTGATCTCCTCATTGGCGGCGGCAAGAATTTCGCCGGTTTCGCCATCGACGACCGTCGACGCAATCACCCGCCCGTAGACGAAATCTTCTGGAACAGCTATGCGATCAACACCCGCATCATGCAGTTCGCGTATATGCTTAGCCGTAATCCGCTTGTCTTTTGCGACGATAACTTTGCCATTTCCATCCGCAATGTCGAAGCGAGCTACCTCGCCCCGCAGCCTTTCAGGAACCAACTCAAGTTCTGCACCTTTTGTCGACAAATGAAAGGTATCAAAAACAAAGAACGTCGACAGAATTTGCTCAGTGTTCAGCCCGATCGCCTTTAACAAGATGGTGACCGGCATCTTGCGGCGACGATCAATACGGAAATAAAGAAAATCCTTAGGATCAAACTCGAAATCCAACCACGACCCGCGGTAGGGAATAACGCGCGCAGAAAAGAGCAACTTCCCGGAACTATGGGTTTTACCGCGATCATGCTCGAAAAAGACTCCTGGCGAGCGGTGCAACTGTGAAACGATAACCCGCTCCGTTCCGTTGATGACGAACGAACCTGTCGTTGTCATCAGCGGAATTTCCCCCATGTAAAC
>JBAWHH010000687.1:0-9513 GCA_049593715.1 Rhodocyclaceae bacterium | reverse complement strand
CCAACAGGGCGCGTGCGCCGTGTTGGTTCAGGTCGGCGAGTACCTCGCCCGTTTCCAGGATGCTGATGACGGTCCCGACGGGAAACCGAAGTTCGATGTCTTCTCCGCCTTTGCCGTAGCAGTCGGCGCCACGCCCGTTTTCCCCACGCTGGGCACGGAAGATGCGTGTGTAGCGGTAGTCGATTAGCGTGTTGAGATTTTCGTCGGCAGTGCCATAAATGCTGCCGCCCCGGCCGCCATCTCCGCCGCTGGGGCCGCCGCGAGGCACGTACTTCTCGCGCCGAAAGGTGGCCGCGCCGTCGCCGCCGTCGCCAGCGAGGATCTCTATCCTGGCTTCGTCGAAAAATTTCATCGGATGGGCGCGTTCAGCGCAGTGTTAGGAGTGGATGGCGAAGAAAAAAGCCCCGCCGCGCGGGCAGGGCTTTTCACTACCGAAGGTGGCAGTTTGGCGTCGCGCGCTTCAGGAAGCGACCGGGACGATGACGACCGTCTTGCGACGTTGGGCGCCTTTGACGACAAACGAGACCGTGCCTTCGATCTTGGCGAACAGGGTGTGATCCTTGCCGATACCGACGTTCTCACCGGGGTGGAACTGGGTGCCCCGCTGGCGCACGATGATGCTGCCCGCGGAGACCAGTTGCCCACCGTAGCGCTTCACGCCGAGGCGTTTGGAATGGGAGTCGCGGCCGTTGCGCGAACTGCCGCCCGCTTTCTTATGTGCCATCTCGCAGCCTCCTTAGGCGGAAATCCCGTCGATGCGGATTTCCGTGTAGTTCTGGCGGTGCCCCTGGTGTTTCTGGTAGTGCTTGCGGCGCCGCATCTTGAAGATTTTGACCTTGGCGTGCCGGCCATGGGCCAGCACGGTCGCCTTGACTTGAGCGCCGGCAATCATGGGGGAACCGATCTTCACCGCTTCCCCGTCACTGACCATGAGAACCTGGTCCAGTGCGATTTCCGTGCCCACGTCTGCCGGTATCTGTTCTACTTTGAGTTTTTCGCCAGGGACAACACGATATTGCTTGCCCCCGGTTTTTATGACCGCATACATGGTGGACTCCCAGCCGCTTTCGAAAAAACGAAGTATGGTACGAGAAAAGGCCCGCTTGGTCAAAGGCCAACTCGCGTGCGCCCTCCACTTTCTTGACGCCCTATTGAGGGGCGCCTAACATCGCGCTTTTTCGGGAATTTCATCTTGTCGCTTCCCCGCCACTACGCTCCTATCGCCGAAGACATGGTCGCCGTGGATCGTGTCATTCGCGAGCGGCTCCATTCGGACGTTGTCCTGATCCGGCAGGTTGCCGAGTACATCATTGGTAGCGGTGGCAAGCGCTTGCGTCCGGCGCTCGTGTTGCTGGCCGCCGGCGCCCTTGGTTACCGCGGTAGTGCCCACTACGAATTGGCCGCCGTCGTGGAGTTCATCCATACCTCCACGCTGTTGCACGACGATGTGGTCGATGAATCGGACCTGCGCCGCGGCAATCAGACCGCGAATGCGCTTTTCGGTAACGCCGCTTCGGTGCTGGTCGGCGATTTTCTGTACTCGCGGGCCTTCCAGATGATGGTCAGCGTGAACAACATGCGCGTCCTGCAGGTGCTGGCAGATGCGACCAATACCATCGCCGAAGGTGAGGTGCTGCAACTGCTCAATTGCCACAATGCGGATGTGGATGTGGCCTCGTACCTTCAGGTGATCCGTTTCAAGACTGCCCGGCTGTTCGAGGCGGGGGCGCGCTTGGGCGGAATAATCGGCAACGCCTCGCCGGAAGTGGAGGAGGGGCTGGCGCGGTACGCGATGCATCTCGGCACCGCGTTCCAGTTGATCGACGATGTGCTGGACTACTCCGGCGACGAGACGGCTACCGGCAAGCATCTTGGTGACGATCTGGCCGAGGGTAAGCCGACGCTGCCGTTGATCCACGCCATGGAATACGGCACAGCGGAGCAGGCGAAATGTGTGCGTCACGCCATTGAGCAGGGCGGTCGCGATGACTTCTCGAACGTGCTTGCTGCCATCCGCGCCACCGGCGCATTGGAGGAGACGCGGCGCATGGCGGAAGATGAGGCGAGACTGGCCGCGGCCGCGTTGGCGCCGCTGCCGGATTCAACTTACAAGGAATCTCTGCTAGAATTGGCTCGCTTTTCAGTTGCGCGTGATTACTAGGGCTCTTGCATCAAACCGCGGGTTCCTTGGTTAGGTCTTGGTGCTGCTAGTAAAGTGCTTCGTCTTCCGGGCCAAGCGTGAGCTTGGCTCTGTCGTATGTAGCTCAATGTCGGGGTGTAGCTCAGCCTGGTAGAGTACTGCGTTCGGGACGCAGGAGTCGGAGGTTCGAATCCTCTCACCCCGACCAAGCCTTTCAGAAATGGCCAGTCGTGCTGGCTGGTCGGTTGTCTCTGGGGGGTGCGAGAGCCAATTTTCGGTCGGCGCCGCGTTTGGCCATAGCGCCTAAGAACGCGCTCCATCCCGCCAAGTCGCCGGCTGCAAAGGATGATCAAACTTCTTCATCGCCCCCGTTCGACCCGTCCGGACGCTATTCCGCTGGGCGTTCGTGTCGAGCAGGTTGAAGCGCTCTACAGCTATCTGCCCGTCTCAATTGCTGCAAATGTCCTCCTTGGCGGCTGTGTCTGGGCCAGTCTGGCCCAGAGCGTAAGCCGGCCCAACCTCGTCGCATGGACAGTCGCGCTAGCGCTTGCCTTGGCACTGCGGCTGATGGCCTACTTCATGGGGGGCCGCCGGCGCCTTGATGCGGACAAGGTGGCGAGGTGGGAGTTTCTCTTCGCGCTGGGTGCCGTCGCTACGGGCATCGTCTGGGGAATCAGCTTCCCTATTCTGGGGGTGGCGTCGCTTGCAGATAGGGATCTGTGGTTCGCGTACACCATCCTCATCGTCTCGGGTTCGGGGATTGCGAGTGGCGGGGTTTTCGTCATGTCGTACCGGGTCATGGTTGCGCGCCTTTTTCTCGGCGCAATCCTTATTCCTGCCTTCATTTTCTTTGCTTCCGGCGGGAGTCGGGAATGGGTTGTTGCGATACTGATTGCGATCTTTGCGGGCTTTCTCTATCGCAGTCTTGGGGTCGCCCATTCTGTGTCGCTGAAGGGGATGCTGCTGCGTCGGCAGGCCGAGGCCAACGCCGAGGCGGCCAGGGCTTCGGCGCAAGAGCGGGATGCCGCAACCGAAGACTTCCGGATGTTTTCGGAGGTGGTGCCCGATTTGCTGCTTAAGTTGGACGCCAGTGGCAATATCGTCTGGGCCAATCGTCACGCGCAAGGCTTGCTCGGTATCGATGTCCCCAATACTGGGACCGTCAATATTGGTGCATTCCTGTCCGAAGGCAGCCGGCACGCATTCGCGGACGCGCTGGACTCAATCCCACGCACGGGCCGCTATGTACAGGAGGTCCGCATGCGCACAGCGACGGGCGAAATCCCCTTTCTCGTTTCCGGCGCGGGAATCTACGATCAGGATGGGCGACTGGTTGGTGTTGCCGGCGTCGCCAAGGACATTTCGAGCCTCAAGGTCGTCGAGGAGCAGATGGCGCGCGCGAAGGAAATGGCGGAAAGCGCCAGCCGTGCGAAAAGCGAGTTCGTGGCGAACATGAGTCACGAGATCCGTACGCCGCTGAATGCGGTGATCGGCTTATCGGAACTCGCTCTGGATCAGCCCCTTTCTCCGCAGGTGCACACCTTTCTGTCCAACATCCGCTCATCGGGGGCCAACCTCTTGGCGATCGTCAACGACATCCTGGATTTCTCCAAGATCGAGGCTGGAAAAATGGAACTGGCGCACGAGCGTTTCGAATTGGCCGCAGTCGTGGAGCTAGTTCGGACCCAAGCCCTGATGCACATTCAGGACAAAGACCTCGCGGTGAATTTTCGTATCGTCCCGGGTATGCCGCCGGCGCTTCTTGGCGACGAGGTGCGTTTGGCCCAAGTGCTTCTCAACTTGGTCGGCAACGCGGTCAAATTCACCTCCGTGGGGCGCGTCGACATGCAGGTACAGCTCATTTCGCGCGAAGGAACGAGCCTGGTGTTGAGGTTCGAGGTTCGTGACACGGGCATCGGCATGACCGCAGATCAGGTCCGCGGGCTGTTTCAGCCTTTCACCCAGGCCGAGAGTTCGACCACGCGCCGGTTCGGCGGAACGGGCCTGGGGTTGACCATCTGCAAGCGCTTGGTGGATCTGATGGGTGGGAGCCTGGATGTTGTCAGCGCCGAGGGGCAGGGGAGCACATTTTCCGTCGTGCTGCCTTTCAGCGAAGCCGATTCCGTTCCGGCGGACCGTGCGCCCGCGTTGGACCACGGGATGGCCGGAGCACGTTTCACCGGTCGCCGGGCGTTGTTGGTGGAAGACAATCCCGTCAATCGCCTGGTGGCCGAAGCGACGCTGAAGAAATTTGGTTTGTCCGTCGACGTTGCGGTGGACGGACGGGAGGCTTTGGCAAAGGTAACCGCCGCACCGGCCCTCTACGACATCGTGTTCATGGACGTACAGATGCCGCACATGGACGGGCTCGAAGCAACGCGCCGTATTCGCCGCCTCGCCGGCACGACAATGCTGCCCATCATCGCCATGACCGCGAATGCGTTCGAGCAGGATCGCGCGTCCTGTATGGCGGCGGGAATGAACGATTTTGTGGCGAAGCCGTTCGAGAAGAAGGACGTGGCCGCCGCTGTAGCGCGGTGGCTGCAACCCATCGCGCCAGACGCTTCCCCGGCGTCCTGAGGACTGGAGGACGGAAACGACGTCCCGGCCGCGACTGGCCCGGCCCGCACCCGAGCGAATCGCCCATGAGGCGCCGCGCAGCCCGATTTCCACACTGGCAGCCGTGATTTCGCGCGCTATAATGCGCGGCTAATCAGGCTATTTCAGGCGAGGCCATGCAGCTCTTTGCCCTAGGGATCAACCACCACACCGCGCCGCTCAACGTGCGCGAGCAAGTGGCCTTCGAGCCGGATCATCTTCCCAATGCACTGGGTGAACTGGTGCGGGACAAGCCGGTACGTGAAGCCGCCATCCTTTCCACCTGCAACCGCACCGAGCTGTATTGTGCGACGAACGATCCGGATGCGGCGTGCAGTTGGATTGCGGAGTATCACCAGATCTCTCCCCACGAGATCGGCCCGTACCTCTACAAGCTGCCCCAGCGCGATGCGGTGAGGCACATGTTCCGCGTGGCCAGCGGCCTGGACTCGATGGTGTTGGGTGAGCCCCAGATCCTCGGCCAGATGAAGCAAGCCGCCCGCACGGCGGAGGAAGCCGGCACCCTTGGCGCACTGCTGAACAAGCTCTTCCAGCGCACCTTTGCCGTCGCCAAGGAAGTTCGTTCCACTACCGCCATCGGCGCCAACACCGTTTCGATGGCGGCCGCGGCAGTGCATTTGTCGCAGCGCATCTTCGACGACATCGCTCAGCAGCGCGTCCTGTTCATCGGCGCGGGTGAAATGATCGAGTTGTGTGCTGCCCATTTCAGCGCCTGCAAACCGCGTCAACTCACGGTGGCGAACCGTACCGCGGAGCGGGGTGAAGCGCTCGCCAGTCGCTTCAACGGCGACGCCATGCGGCTGGACGAGGTTGGCGAGCGACTAGCCAGTTACGATGTCGTGGTCTCCTGCACCGCAAGCCCGCTGCCCATTCTCGGCCTCGGCATGGTGGAGCGCGCGATCAAGGCGCGGCGCCACCGCCCGGTCGTCATGGTGGATCTGGCTGTGCCGCGGGATATCGAAGAGGAAGTCTCCCAACTCGACGACGTTTTTCTCTACACCCTTGACGACTTGGCCGAAATTGTCGAATCCGGCATCGAGTCGCGTCAGGCGGCGGTGGTAGAAGCGGAATCGATCATCACGGCGCGGGTGGAGAACTTCCTCCATTGGGTCGAGGCACGTGACTCCGTGCCCACCATTCGGGCGCTGCGGGACACGGCGGAACGCATGCGCCGGCATGAACTGGACCGTGCCGCCAAGCTTCTGGCGAAAGGTGAAGATCCGGTACGGGTCATGGAAGCGCTTTCCCACGGGCTGGTCAATAAATTCCTCCATGCGCCTACCACCGCGTTGAACCAGAGCGAAATGGCGGAACGCTCTGAACTGTCCGCGCTCGTTTCGCGCATTTTTCACTTGCACCACGGCGAGTAGCCGGACTCGGGCCGTTGTCCGCGCGGGAGCGTGGCAGCGGCCATTTTCGTTTTTGCCCAAATGAAACAGAGCATCCGCGACAAACTCGAACAGCTTCAACTGCGCCTGCGCGAGCTGGACGGGCTGCTCGCGGCCGAAGACATTACCCGCGATCTCGACAACTATCGCAAGCTGAGCCGCGAACACGCTGAGATCTCTCCGGTCGTGGAGCTCTACGCCAATTACCGCAAGGTGGAGCACGATCTGGCTTCCGCGCGGGAAATGCTCGGTGACCCCGAGTTCAAGGAGCTGGCAGTCAGCGAAATCGATACCTGCCGGGAGCGCATGGAGCATCTGGAACTCGACCTGCAGAAGCAGCTCCTGCCCAAGGATCCCAACGACGACCGCAATTTGTTTCTGGAAATCCGCGCCGGAACCGGGGGGGACGAGTCCGCTCTGTTTGCCGGCGACCTGTTCCGCATGTACAGCCGCTACGCGGAACGGCAGGGCTGGCGCACGGAAATAGTCTCCCACAGCGAATCCGAACTCGGCGGCTACAAGGAAGTCATCGCGCGCATCAGCGGGCAAGGCGCTTACGCCAAGCTCAAGTTCGAATCCGGGGGCCACCGTGTCCAGCGCGTGCCGGTGACGGAAACCCAGGGCCGCATCCATACGTCAGCCTGCACCGTCGCCGTGCTGCCCGAAGCGGACGAGTTGGCGAGTGTGGAAATCAACCCCGCCGACCTGCGCATCGACACCTTCCGTGCTTCGGGCGCCGGGGGGCAGCACATCAACAAGACGGACTCGGCGGTACGCATCACGCACCTGCCGACGGGCATCGTCGTCGAGTGCCAGGATGACCGCTCCCAGCATCGCAACAAGGCCCAGGCCCTCTCCGTGCTGGCGGCGCGCATCAACGACCAGCAGCAGCGCGAGCGGCAGGCGAAAACGGCCGCCGAGCGCAAGTCGCTGATCGGCAGCGGCGATCGTTCCGAACGAATCCGTACCTACAACTTTCCCCAGGGCCGCATTACCGATCACCGCATCAACCTCACTCTCTACAAGATCGACCAGATCATGGAAGGCGATCTGGACGAAGTGGTGGGTGCGCTCGCGGCTGAGCATCAGGCGGAACAATTGTCCGCCTTGTCCGATACGCAGGCTTAAGCCGCAGGTTCCGAAGTGACCGCGTCGCAGGCCTGGCCGCCGCGCTCGGTGGCGGAAGTGCTTGCCTGGGGGCGAGCTCGCATTCCGTCGCTGGAGGCGCGAATCCTCCTGGGAGACGTACTCGGCTGGAGCCACGCCCGCATTGCCTCTTATCCCGAGTCGATCCTGTCGCACGAAGACTTGGCACGTTTCAGCGGGCTCGTCGAGCGTCGGCAACTTGGTGAGCCGGTGGCCTATCTCGTCGGCCGGAGCGAGTTTTACGGTCGTCCGTTCATCGTTGGCCCAGCCGTGCTCATTCCACGGCCGGAGACCGAACTGCTGGTGGATCTTGCTCTGGAGCGGCTAAAGGGCAGGGTGAGCCCCAAAGTGCTGGATCTGGGCACCGGCAGCGGGGTGCTGGGGATTACGCTGGCGCTGCAAGTGCCGGCCGCCTGCGTCATGGCGGCAGATGTTTCTCCCGACGCTCTCAATGTGGCGCGGGCCAATGCCCTGGCCCTCGGGGCGTGTGTTCGTTTCGGGTGCGGGGATTGGTTTGACGCTGTCGGGCGCGCAGAAACGTTCGACCTGATCGTCGCCAATCCGCCCTATGTCGCGGCTGGCGATCACCATCTTGCCCAAGGCGATCTGCGGTTCGAACCGTCGTCTGCCCTGACGGACGGTAGCGGTGATGGCCTGGACAGCATTCGCCGTATCGTGGCGGAGGCGCCGGGGCGCTTGCGCCAAGGGGGCTGGCTCCTCTTCGAGCATGGCTACGATCAAGCGATCGGGTCCCGGGCGCTGCTGCATACCGCCGGTTTTGCGCAGATTGCGTCGTGGCGGGATCTGGCCGGAATCGAGCGGGTGAGCGGCGGGGAGTGGGGGTAGCGTTGAGAGCTTTGGCGAACGCTTGCACCATTCCCGGCCAGGCGCTGAGCGCATTGATCGTCTCGACGAGGTGCCACCGGAAATCTGCCTTGACGGCCTGACCGGAGCGTCGTTAGACTATCCCGACAAATTCAGTCAGGTAAAAGGAACCCACCGATGGACGCGCAGCAACTGATCAAGCAGCAAGTCACCTCCAACCCCGTTGTGCTTTACATGAAGGGGACGGCCCAGTTTCCCCAATGCGGGTTTTCCGCCCGCGCGGTGCAGATCCTCAAGGCGAGCGGTGTGTCGGAGTTTCTGTCGGTGAATGTGCTGGAAGACGCCGAGATTCGGCAAGGCGTGAAGGATTTCGCCAACTGGCCAACCATTCCGCAGCTTTACGTCAATGGGGAATTTGTCGGCGGCAGCGACATCATGACCGAACTCTACCAGTCCGGCGAACTGAAAAAAATGTTGGAGACCGTTGCCCAGCCGGGCTGACGGCGGCAGATCAACTGCGCAACTCGGCCAGCAGGCGTTGGACCATGCCTTCCGCCTGGCTGGCGTACCCCCCGCCGAACAGGTTGTAGTGGTTGAGGATGTGGTAGAGGTTGTAGAGCATCTTGCGCGTCCCGTAGCCTGAATCCAGGCGCCAGGTGTGTTCATAGGCATCCCTGAAAGGGGTGCCGAACCCCCCAAAAAGCTCGGTCATGGCGATGTCCGCCTCGCGGTCGCCCCAATAGACCGCCGGATCGTAGATGACGGGCGTGCCGTCCGGCAGGTAAGCCGCGTTTCCCGCCCACAGATCGCCATGGAGAAGGCTCGGCTGGGGCTGGTAGGTGGCGAAAAAGGCCTGCAGTTCATTGGCCAGCTTCTGTCCGGCCTCATACAGCCGCCGGCCGCACCCTCGTTCCCGCGCCCATTCCAACTGAGGCATCAGCCTTCGCTGGGCGAAAAACCGCGGCCACTCATCGTCTTCACCGGCCAGTTGAAGCGTGGCGCCGATGTAGTTGTCCCGCGGCCAGCCGAAATGGGGGGCGGGTGCGCGGTGTGCTGCGGCCAATGCGCGCCCCATCGCCGCAGGATTCGGGCGGCCGGACAGATCCAGATACTCCAACACCAGGAATGCTTCGCCGTTGGATTCGCCGCGCGCGACGACTGCCGGAACGCGGATCGCTTCCGTGGCGGCGAGGGCTTGCAGGCCTTCGCTTTCTGCGGCGAACATGGGCGCCGCGGACTGGTCGTTGGTTTTGACGAAAAAGCGCTGGTCGTTGGCTTCTACCGTCATGGCGCGATGGATGCAGCCGCCGCCAACGGTTTTTCCCCGCCGCAGCGGGAACTGCCGGCCAGTCGCGTCGGCGATCGCTTTGGCGATGGCGCTGAGCAGGGCCATGT
>JBAWHH010000686.1:0-5861 GCA_049593715.1 Rhodocyclaceae bacterium | reverse complement strand
GACTTCCCGCGCCGTGCCGAGAAAGGCCAGCACCCAGGTGCCGGGCGGCTGCGGACCCACCAGACTCATGTCCAGCCGCTGGGGCTCGCCCCGGCCTTCACACCAAGCGAAGATGCCCTCCACGCTGACGACCTGAAGGGGAAGACCGATGCACATCAGGAGTCCCCCGCCGCCAGCACTTGGTTGGCCACCCGCGCGTCCCCGCTACGCCACGCCTGGTCCGGACCGGGCCGGCCCTGCTCGTAGGCATCGATGGAGAGCGTGTCACATCCGCTGGCGGCACTTTCCGTTTCGTCCCGCGGCACAGCCAGCGCACCCCAATCCGCAAGGGTTTCCAAAGCGATGTTCAGTGCTTCGGGAATACGCGCCCGCACGGCATCGCGCAGGCTGCCGCCGTAGTCGGAAACATCCTCCGGCTGTACGCCGATGAGCAGCATCGATTGCGGAAAACCGTCGCCAAGCATCGCCAGCGCCAGCACTTCCTGAAAGCTTGACTGGTGCAGGCTCATCTTGCGGATGCCCAGGTAGGCGGGAATGTCGGCGTCGCGCACCAGTTTGAGGCTGCCCGCAGGCAGCCCGTAGTCGATAGCGTCGAACACCAGCAGCCGTTTCGCCCCCTTGACGTAGGGCAGCAGGTAAAGGCCCTGGGTGCCCCCGTCGAGAAAGCGCACCGCGGGCGGGAAACGGTAAGCCTGCTGCAGCGCTTCCATGGCCCGCACGCCAAAACCTTCGTCGGCCCAGAGAATGTTGCCGATGCCGAGAACGAGGATCTCGGACTCCATGGAAAGATCGTCGTCCATCGGCACCGGCTCGCCGCGTCTTGTTTCAGCCGCCGCAGTCAATCCTTGAACATCCGGTAACCGCTGACCATGGTGCTGATCATGGACTGGCGGGACATGACGTCTTCGCGGATCGCGGCGTACACGTGCAGCATGACGAAGACCACGAACGCCCACATTCCGACATGGTGCCAGGTATGCATGGCCTGGCTGCCGCCCAACAGTGGAATCGCCCAGCCGAACAGCTTGTCCTGCCAAGTGCCGACGCCGGTGCCTTCCGCGTACAGCGCAAAGCCGGTGATGATCATGAAGGGCGCGCCGAGGGTGAAGGCGAAGAACATGGAGAACTGGGCCAGCGGGTTGTGGCCGATGTATTTCTTCGGATCCGGCTCCAGGAACAGATACCAGCGCATTTCGAACAGCGCTTCTTTCCACCACTGGATATCCCAGAAGGGGAACAGGAACAACTGCTTGGCGTGGATGTTGCCGACCAGGGCCCAATACACCCGGGCGATGAAGCCGACGGCGAAGATGTAGGCGGCAGCAAAATGGGCGAAGCGGATGTAGCCCATCAGGTAATGGCTGCTCGCTTCGCCGGACATGGATGGCAAGGGATTGGCGATGAAGTACCCGGTCAAACCGAGAACGACGATGGCCAAGGCATTGATCCAGTGCCAGATGCGCACCGGCGCCTCGTAAACGTAGTAGGCCAGCACCTTCTTGCCATCGAACTCCGGCCCCCTGAACTCGCGTTCTACATACATGGAAAGCTCCTCTCAAGGACGCCCGCCCCTCGTCGGGAGCGGGCGCAGGGGTCACTTGACCGATACGCGGGCCATCTCCTGCCCGTCGGGCGAGATGACGTGGGTGGAGCAGGCCAGGCAGGGGTCGAAGCTGTGGAGGGTACGGATGATCTCCAGCGGCTGATCGGCCACGGCCAGCGGCGTATCCATCAGGGACGCCTCGAAAGCGCCGATCTGGCCTTTGCCGTCCCGCGGGCTGCCATTCCAGGTGGTGGGCACCACGGCCTGGTAGTTGTCGATCTTGCCGTCCTTGATCTTGATCCAGTGGCCCAGGGCGCCGCGGGGGGCTTCGGTGAAGCCGGCTCCTTGGGCTTCCTTCGGCCAGGAGGCGGGCTCCCACTTTTCCACGTTGGCGGTGGACAGGTCGCCGGCCTTGATGTTGGCCATCAGCTTGTCCTGGAAGTGGCGCATCTTGTGGGCGGCCCAGGAGGCTTCCAGGCCCCGCGCCGCCGTGCGTCCCAGAGTGGAGAACAGCGCCGTCAGCGGCAGGTCGAGATCCTTGAGCACCTTGTCCACCGGCTCCTTGAATTCCGGGTTCTTCTGCACGTAGCCGATGATGTAGCGCGCCAGGGGACCGACTTCCATGGCCTGGCCGCGCCAGCGCGGCGCCTTGATCCAGGAATACTTGGCCGATTCGTCCAGTTGCTGGATGTCGGTCTTGCTGCCCTTGGCGTTGGGCCCGAGGACAAAATTCGGCTCGGTGACGCCGTCGAAAGGATGCAACCCCTTGGTCTCGTCGGCGTACTTGTACCAGGAGTGATTGACGAATTCCTGGATCTGCTCGGGATCCTTGAGATCGACTTCGTGCACCTTGGTGAGGTCGCCGTTGATGATGGCACCGCGGGGCAGCAGCAGGTTTGCGGGCGAGTTGTCGTTGGCCTTCTCCGGGATGTCGCCGTAGGACAGCACGCTCTTGGACGACAGGCCGCCGCCGAAGGTCCAGTCCTTGTAGAACGAGGCAATGGCCAGCAGATCGGGGATGTAAACGTTGTCGATGAACTCGATGGTGCGGTCGATGATCGAGGACACCATGTTCAGGCGCTCCATGTTCACCGCGCCCACCGCGCCGACATCGCTGACGTTGATCGCGCAGGGCACGCCGCCCACCAGCCAGTTGGGGTGCGGGTTCTTGCCGCCGTAGATGGTGTGGATCTTGACGATGTCTTTCTGGAAATCCAGCGCTTCCAGGTAATGCGCCACCGCCATCAGGTTGGCTTCCGGGGGCAGCTTGTAGGCCGGATTGCCCCAATAACCGTTCGTGAATGGCCCCAACTGGCCCGACTCGACGAACTTTTTCAGCCTGGATTGCAGATCGCGGAAATAGCCCGGCGAAGACAACGGCCAGGAGGAAATGCTCTGGGCCAGTTCAGAAGTCTTCTTCGGATCCGCCTTCAGGGCGGAAACCACGTCCACCCAGTCCAGCGCGTGCAGGTGGTAGAAATGCACGAGGTGATCGTGGGCCTGCAGCGTGAGCTGCATGATGTTGCGGATGGTGTTGGCGTTCTCCGGGATTTTGATCGCCAGCGCGTCCTCCACCGCGCGCACCGACGTCAACGCGTGGGTGCCGGTGCACACGCCGCAGATGCGCTCGGTGAACGCCCAGGCGTCGCGCGGATCACGGCCTTTGAGGATAACTTCCAGGCCGCGCCACATGGTGCCGGTGCTCACCGCGTTGCGGATGACGTTCTTGTCGTCGAGGTTCACCTCGACGCGCAAATGGCCCTCGATGCGGGTGATGGGATCGACCACCACGCGCTTGCCGGAATTGTCCAGCTTGAATCCTTGTGTTTCGTAAACCCCCATGGTCCCTAGCCTCCGACTTTCGGTTCGTTATCGTGCACGCGGCGGCGCACCCTTTTGACGGCTGAAAGCGCCGTGTGGGCCGCGATGGCGGCGCCGGTGATCCCGGCGGCGACGGCGCCCACCTTGTCCGCATTGGCTTCGATCCCGAACTGCTGGATGCCGGTGACCCGGTCGTAGAACGATCCCTTGTCCCAGAAACCTTCCTCGGAGCAGCCGATGCAGCCGTGACCGGACTGGATGGGGAAAGAAACGCCTTCGTTCCAGCGCACCGTGGAGCAGGCGTTGTAAGTGGTGGGGCCTTTGCAGCCCATCTTGTACAGGCAGTAGCCTTTGCGCGAGCCTTCGTCGTCCCAGGCTTCGGCGAACTGGCCGGCATCGAAGTGGGGGCGGCGGTAACACTTGTCGTGGATGCGCTGGCCATAGAACATTTTCGGCCGGCCCTGGCGGTCCAGGTCGGGGATGCGGTCGAAGGTGAGCATGTAGGTGACGACCGCCGTCATCACTTCCGGAATGGGCGGACAGCCCGGCACCTTGATGATGGGTTTGCCGGAAATCACCTTGTCGATGGGCACGGCATTGGTCGGATTCGGCTTGGCCGCCTGCACACAGCCCCAGGAAGCGCAGGCGCCCCAGGCGATCACGGCTTTGGCATCGGCGGCGACGCGCTTCAGCGTCTCGACAAAAGGTTTGCCGCCGGTGATGCAGTACATGCCGTCGTTGTTGAGCGGCGGATTGCCCTCGACGGCGAGAATGTAGTTACCCTTGTATTTCTTCAGGACGTCTGCCAGCGCCGCTTCCGCCTGATGCCCGGCAGCCGCCATCAGCGTGTGGTGATAGTCGAGAGACAGCATCGACAGCACCACGTCCTTGGCCAGGGGGTGGGCGGAACGGATGAAGGACTCGGAGCAGCAGGTGCACTCCAGCCCCTCCAGCCACACGATCGGCGTGCGCGGCTTGGTTTCCATCGCCTCCGCGATGCGCGGGGCAAAAGCCGGCGCCAGGCCCAGCGACGAGGCCGTCAGGCTGCAGAATTTCATGAAGCTGCGGCGCGTCACGCCCTGTCGCCGCATCACGTCGTAGAAAGTTTCTATCACTCTTTTTTCTCCCCCGGTGTGTCAGTGGCGCGAAGCGCGGCCACCACGAGTCGTGAGCCCATCACGCAAAACCCTGCACTCCTCCGCTGCTGCAATTCGCAGCCCATCGCAACCCGCAACCGCCGGTTTTGATACCAGTTCTAGACTTGCGGCGCGCGCGAGAGCTTACCAGCGAAGAAAGCGAGAAAAACCGATGGGGCCAGAATTTCTTTTGATGAGAGCGAGAGCCGCGATGGCGCTCTGCGATGCCAAACGCACGTCGCCCCGCGGCCGCCGCAGCGCTCAGCAGCACTCCTCTTCAATCTGGTCCAGCAGCGCCAGCGCGGCACTGTCCTCGCGCTCCTCGAACAGTTCGCGAATCTGGTTGAGGTAGACGTGGACGAACAGCATGTCGTCCTGCTTCGGGCCGACACCGATGTCCATCCTCCGCTTGATATGTTCCCAAAAGACATTGGAGTGGGCGGGATCGGCCATGTACCTGCGGACATGGTCCATCACGCGCCGCGCATTTCCGGCGCAGTCGATGCCTTTGAAGCTGACGTAGCGGTCGGTCTTGGTTTCCTTCTTCAGTGCCTCTGCCATGATTCGAGCAATGCCTTTGTGTCGTTCCGGGTGTGTCGGTGTTGTCGCAAAGTCAGCGGGGACGGTCGTGAATCCGACAGCGGGGAAAACAGCCGCGCCGAGCGACAGCCTGAACAACGCTCTTGCCGCACAAAGGCCGTCCCGCTTGGCTTCCCGGCCCACCGCGATGCCCATCGCATCACCGTGAAAGAAGCTCCCGCCCCCGTGTCGAGCGTTACGGGACACGAAAAAGCACGAAGCGCGCCAACTACCGCGGAGAGCCGGTTCAACTCAATCACTCAATCGAGTTCGACGACCACGGGCTGATGATCCGATGCGTTGGTCTCCTGATTGACCCGGATCCCGCGCAGGCGCGGCGCCAGATTTTCGCTCAGGAAAACGAAGTCGCAGCAATAGGGGCGGTCCGGCCAGGCGCATTCGTGCAGTCCCACGGTGTGGGCGTGGGGCTGGCCCGGATGGACCTCTTCCCAAGCGTCCAACAGGCGGGGCGTACCGTCGTCGAACGGCGCGGTGATGATGCCGTGCTCAGGATCGGCGGGCTCGAAATTGAAATCGCCGCAGACGAGGGCCGCTTCGCCCCGCGGCAGCGCGGCAAACGTGGGGTCGGTTTCCTTGCTCACTCCGGGACTTCGGGCGTGGGCGGTGGCATGGCGGTGGATTTCCCGCAGAGCGTCCACCTGCGCCCGGCGTTGCGGCGCCGAGTAATACTCCAGGTGGGTGGTCATCACCCGTAGCGGCCCGCTGGCCGTATTCACGACGGCCTCGACGCACACCCGCTGCATGGACGACACCGCCGGATC
>JBAWHH010000685.1:0-3417 GCA_049593715.1 Rhodocyclaceae bacterium | reverse complement strand
CTGGAGAACCTGCGTACGCTGCTGGCGTCGCTGCAGTCCTTGGGGAAACGCGCAGACGCCTTGAGCGCCACGGCGGGAAACGAACTCACCGGTGACACCTTGCCGCGCATGAACGGGCTGATCGCCGACCTGTCGGCGACTTCCCGTGGGCTTACCCGGGTGTTGGGGGAACTGGAGCGCTCGCCCCAGTCGCTGGTGTTCGGCTCCCCTGCGGCAACCCCTGGTCCGGGGGAGCCCGGGTTTGAAATGCCCAAGGAGGGGCGAAACAGTGGAGGCTGACCGTTCCCTAAGCTGGATTTCCCTATTGCTGGCTTGTCTGGCGCTCGCCGGCTGTCTCGGCGCCCCCCGCTCGGCGAACGAGACCGCCCGCTACGATTTTGGACCGCAGCCGGTGCCGAGTTCGGACTGGGGACACATCCCGGTGCGCCATGTGGACGTCAAGGCGCCCTCCTGGCTGGACACGCCGGCCCTTCAGTATCGCCTGCTGTTTGCCGACGCCGCGCGGCGCCAGAGTTACGGCGGCAGCCGCTGGACCGCGCCGCCGGCCGAACTGGTCGAGGCGAGCTTGCGGCGGCAGGTCATCGTCCGCCAGGACGCGAGCGCGAAAACCGGCTGCAGTCTGCGCATTGCCCTGGACGAGATGGTCCACGCGTTCGCCGGCCCCCAGCGCAGCGAAGGTATTGTCGATCTGCAGGCCAGTCTGGCGGCGCCCGGCGGTAGCCGCGTGCTGGCGCGCAAGCGTTTCACGGGCTCGGCTCCGGCGCCGACCGCCGACGCCCGGGGGGGCGTCGAAGCCATGTCGCGGGCAACCGCCCACGTTATCGAGGACATTCGCCAATGGCTGCTCAATCTTGACCGGGACGGGGCGGCGGGGTTGAATATTGCCGAAATCTGCAGCGGCGCCTGACTGCGCGAGGAGGTCGTCAGGCCGCCGCTTTTCTTTCCATCGCGTTTCCATCCGGAGTCTCCGCAATGCCCCAAGAAAACCCTTACACATTCGGGCTAGAGAAGAATGCCGCCAACTACGTTCCGCTGACGCCGATCACGTTCCTCGAACGGTCCGCCTACATCTATCCGGAGGGTGTTTCCTCCATCCACGGCAAGCGCCGCTACACCTGGGCGGAAACCTACGCCCGTTCCCGCCGCCTGGCGTCGGCGCTGAAGCAGCGCGGCGTCGGGGTGGGCAGCACGGTGGCGGTGATGCTCAACAACACGCCGGAAATGTTCGAATGCCATTTCGGCGTGCCGATGAGCGGCGCGGTGCTCAACACCATGAATACGCGGCTGGATGCGGAGACCGTCGCCTTCATGCTCAACCACGGCGAAGCCTCGGTGATGATCACCGACCGCGAATACTCCCCGGTGGTGAAGAAAGCCCTGGCGATGCTCGGGCGCGAAATTTTCGTGGTGGACGTGGATGATCCGGAATACACCGGTCCAGGCGAGCGCCTCGGTGCCACGGAATACGAAGCCTGGCTCGGTACCGGGGATCCCAATTTCGCCTGGTCCGGCCCCGAAGACGAGTGGCAGGCCATTTCGCTGAATTACACCTCGGGCACCACCGGCAACCCGAAGGGTGTCGTTTATCACCATCGCGGCGCCTACCTCAATGCCGTGTCCAACATCGTGTCCTGGGGCATGCAGCCGCACTCCATCTATCTGTGGACCCTGCCCATGTTCCACTGCAACGGCTGGTGTTTCCCGTGGACCATGGCGGCCAACTCCGGTACCAACGTCTGCTTGCGCCGCGTCGACCCCAAGCTGATACTGGAGTCTATCCGCGAACACAAGGTGACCCACTACTGCGGCGCGCCGATCGTCCATTCCATGCTGGCGAGCGCGCCGGAAGCCTGGCGCAAAGGCATCGACCATAAGGTAAGCGGCCTCATTGCCGCCGCCCCGCCACCGGCCGCCGTCATCGAAGGCATGGCGAAAATCGGCTTCGACATTACCCACGTCTATGGCCTGACGGAAACCTACGGCCCCGCCTCGGTGTGCGCCAAGCATACGGAATGGACGGAGTTGCCGGTCGAGGAGCAGGTCGCCCTCAACGGCCGCCAGGGCGTGCGCTACCACATGCAGGAAGCCATCACCGTCCGCGATCCGCACACCATGGACGAAGTGCCCTGGGATGGCGAGACCATGGGCGAGATCATGTTCCGCGGCAACCTGGTCATGAAGGGTTACCTCAAGAACCCGAAAGCCACCGAAGAGTCTTTCCGCGGCGGCTGGTACCACACCGGCGACCTGGCGGTGATGCAGCCGGACGGCTACGTCAAGATCAAGGACCGATCGAAGGACGTGATCATTTCCGGCGGCGAGAACATCTCGTCCATCGAAGTTGAGGACGTGCTGTATCGGCATCCAGCGGTGATGGCGGCGGCGGTGGTCGCGACGCCCGATCCGAAATGGGGCGAAGTGCCCTGCGCCTTCGTCGAACTGCGCGATGGCATGACGGCCGAGGAGGACGAAATGATCGAGTTCTGCCGCAACCAGATGGCGCGCTTCAAAGTGCCGAAGAAGATCATCTTCGGGCCGCTGCCCAAGACGTCCACGGGCAAGATCCAGAAATTCGTCCTGCGCAATTCGGCCAAGTCTGCGTCCGCCATCGAGTGAGACGATTCGGGGGCGGGATCTCTGCTTCGGGGTGCCCGCCCTCGCCAATAAGACAACAGGAGTTCATCGATGAGTGCGGTTCCCCAAGCGAGTGACGAGCCGGTGCTGCTGCGCAGCGATGCGGGCAGCGTGGCGGCGTTGACCCTCAACCGGCCGACGCAATTCAATTCGCTGTCTCAGGAATTGCTGACTGCCCTGCAGGAGCAGCTCGAGACCATCGCCAAGGATGCGACGGTGCGCGTGGTGGTCATCGCCGGCGCCGGAAAAGCCTTCTGCGCCGGCCACGATTTGAAAGAAATGCGCAGCGATCCGCGCAAGGAATTCCAGCAGCAGCTTTTCCGCCAGTGCGCCCGGGTCATGACGACGCTGACCGAACTGCCCCAGCCGGTGATCGCCCGCGTGCATGGCATCGCCACTGCGGCGGGCTGCCAACTGGTTTCCATGTGCGACCTGGCGGTGGCGGTGGAAAATGCCCGCTTTGCCGTCTCCGGCATCAACCTGGGGCTCTTTTGTTCCACGCCCGCCGTGGGCCTCGCCCGCAACATGGGCCGCAAACAGGCTTTCGAAATGCTGGTGACCGGCGATTTCATCGACGCCGAAACCGCGCGCCAGCGCGGCCTGGTGAATCGCGTCGTGCCGGCGGACAAGCTGGACGACGAAGTCCGCCGCCTCACTGATTCCATCGTCGCCAAGTCCCCGGTGGCGGTGGCCATGGGCAAGCAGCTTTTCTACAAACAGCTGGAGATGGGGCTGGAGGCCGCTTACCAGTTGGCCGGCGAAACCATGGCCTGCAATATGGTC
>JBAWHH010000684.1:0-6925 GCA_049593715.1 Rhodocyclaceae bacterium | reverse complement strand
GCGCTGGAACATGTCTTTGCCTATGGCCTCGGGGTGGATCTCACCCGACGGGATCTGCAGCAGGTCCTAAGGGAGAAAGGCCATCCGTGGGAAATGGCCAAAGCCTTCGATCACTCGGCGCCGGTATCGGCTTTGCGCCCGGCCAGCGAGCTAGGCCATCCGGCCAGCGGCGCGATCCGCCTCGCGGTCAATGGCGTGGAGCGGCAAAGCGGCGACCTGGCCGACATGATCTGGCCGGTGCCGGAAATCGTCGCCAATCTTTCGACCTACGTTGCGCTCGCCCCCGGCGACCTGATCTTCACCGGAACGCCGGCGGGCGTGGGCACGCTGGTGATTGGCGACCAGATCGCGTGTTCGATCAGCGGGGTTGGAACCCTGGATTTCGCCATCGCCGCCGCGATCGAGGGCCAGCCAAGGTGAACTTGTCCGGGCCGGCCGCGCTGCCGGCGGCGCTCCTGCTGGCGGTACTTTCCGCGTTGGCGGTGTCCGCCATCTCGCCCACCGACCGTCCCACCTGGTGGCTGGAGGTGTTCCCGGTGCTCATCGCCGTGCCGCTGCTCATGGGCACCTATCGCCGGTTTCCGCTAACCCCGCTGGCCTATTGGCTGATCGCCATCCACGCGCTGATCCTGATTCTCGGCGGCACCTACACCTACGCCCAGGTGCCGCTGGGCTTTGCGCTGCAGGACTGGCTTGGGTTGGCCCGCAACCCGTACGACCGCATCGGCCACTTTGCCCAGGGTTTCGTGCCGGCGGTCCTGGCGCGGGAGATTCTGGCGCGGCAGTTGGCGCTACGCGGCAAGTGGCTCGTCTTCGTCGTCTTGAGCGTTTGTTTGTCGATCAGCGCGTTCTACGAATTGCTGGAGTTCGCCTCGGCCTTGCTGCTGGGGCAGGGCGCGGAGCAGTTCCTCGGCACCCAGGGTGATCCGTGGGACACGCAGTGGGACATGACCACGGCCCTGATCGGGGCCGCCGCTGCCTTGCTGCTCCTGCCGCGTTGGCACGATCGGCAGTTATCCCGCCTCACGGCCCCAATCGCGGAGCCGTGATCAGACGGGCTTGCCGGCGCGTATGGTCATCGGCCAGACCACCTCGCGTACGGGGACATCCCCCCACACCGAAGCCAGGCTGCGCCGCAATTCGGGCAGCGGATCGGCACCAGTGGCGGCCATGAAACGCTGCGTCGCGGACCAAGTGCCGATGTACGCCACCACTTGCTCCAGCGACCACGACTTGGCCATCTTCAGTTGGGGAACGGGGAGTTCCGCAAACGGGAAAGGCAGGTCGCGGTAACCGTTTTCGACATGCCGGCGCTGCGGCGGCCAGTAGGGGCCAACGACATCGTGGTAGAAGTGGCCGATCACCGCGTCCGCGGCGGCATCCACCGACACTTCGCCGTAACTCCACACCGCCAGCACACCTTCCGGTGCCAGCACTCGCAGCGCTTCGCGGTAGAACTGCTCCAGGTCGAACCAATGCAGTGCCTGGGCGACCGCAATCAGGTTGATCCGGCCACTTGGCAGCGGGCTGGCTTCAGCTTTGCAACACGCGTAAGCGACCCCCGGCGCAGGCTGGGCGTGCCGCAACTGGCTGAGGCTTGGGTCGGTAGCCGCCACCAAGGGGAAAAAGTGCGCCAGCCCGCCTGCGGCCTGGCCGCTGCCGCACCCACAGTCCCAAGCCACGCCTGCGCCGGGCGCGATCGCAGCCAGCCAACTGAACAGCGCCTCCGGGTAGTCGGGCCGGTGCGCGGCGTAGTCTGGCGAATGCCCTGAAAAATGGTCGGCGAAACTCAACGCGGGCGATCGCCGGGTTTCAGCGGATGCGCTTGTCGATCACACGCTTCGCCTTGCCGACGAAGCGCTCGACCGACCCGCAATCCACCACGTCCACGCGGGTCATGATGCCGATCAGCGACTTCACGTGATGCTGCAGGCCCCGCGCCGCCATCTCCCGCGCGTCCTTGCCGGCGCGGGCCAGTTCCGGCTTCAGTTCCACCTGGATGGTGAGATCGTCCAGCGGGCCGTTGCGGGTGACTTCCAGCATGAAATGGGGCGCCAACTGGGGCTGGCGCAAAATCAGTTCCTCGATCTGGGAGGGGAAAAGATTGACGCCACGCACAATCAGCATGTCGTCGCTGCGGCCGGTGATCTTGTCGATACGGCGGAACGAGCGCGCGCTCGGCGGCAGCAGGCGGGTCAGATCCCGCGTGCGGTAGCGGATGACGGGCAGCGCCTCTTTGGTGAGCGAGGTCAGGACCATTTCGCCGGGCTGGCCGTCGGGCAGGACTTCGCCGGTTTCGGGATCGACGATCTCCGGGTAGAAGTGGTCCTCCCAAACGGTGGGGCCGTCCTTCGATTCGATGCACTCGCAGGCGACGCCGGGCCCGATAACTTCAGACAGGCCGTACAGATCCATGGCGTCGATGCCAAAGCGCGTCTCCAGTTCCATACGCATCTGGGCGCCCCAGGGTTCGGCGCCGAAAATGCCGCGGGTCAGCGTCGATTGGGCCGCGTCCAGGCCCTGGCGCTCGAATTCGTCCGCGATGTTGAGGCCGTAGGACGGCGTCGCGACGATAAAAGTCGCCTTGAAATCGTTGATGAGCTGGACCTGCCGCTCCGTCTGGCCGGTGCTGATGGGCACCACCGCCATGCCGAGCCGCTCGGCGCCGTAATGCACCCCGAGGCCGCCGGTGAACAGGCCGTAGCCATGGGTGATGTGGATGATGTCCCTGCGGGTGGCGCCTGCCGCCCGCAGGGAGCGGGCGATGATGTTTGCCCAGGTGTCGATGTCCCCGGCCGTGTAGCCCACCACCGTCGGTTTGCCCGTGGTGCCGGACGACCCGTGGATGCGCACCACGTCGTCCATGGGCACGGCGAACAACCCGAACGGATAGGTGTCGCGCAGATCCTGCTTGGTGGTGAACGGAAAGCGGCGCAGGTCGTCCAGCGTCCACAGATCGTCCGGATGCACCCCCAAACCGTCGAGCTTCTGCCGGTAGTAGGGGACATTGGCGTAGGCGTGGGCGACCGTTCGGCGCAGCCGCTCCAGTTGCAGGGCAGAAATTTCATCGCGACTGGCGCGTTCGATGGGTTCCAGCCCATCGTGTTCGGGGGCCTGCCCCATCGTGGTTCTCCCTTCGCGGTCGTGCCGGGTTGATGCGTGTTGCGGCTTCGGTCAGTGGTCAGTTTTTCGGCCGCCGGTCGATCACACGCTTCGCTTTGCCGATGGATCGCTCGATGGAGCCCACGTCCACCACCCGAACTTCCGTGGTGACGCCGATATACGATTTGATGTGGTGGCGCAATTCGCGCGCCCAGCCTTCTCGGTCCTGGGCCGGGGCGGTGGCGAAGTCGGCCTTCGTTTCCACCAGCACGTCCAGTTCGTCCAGGTGGCCGGCCCGCTTTACTTCCAGCACATAGTGGGGCGACAAGGCCGGCTGCTTGAGGATCAACTCCTCGATCTGCGTCGGGAAAACGTTCACGCCGCGGATGATGAGCATGTCGTCCGAGCGCCCGGTGATCTTGTCCATGCGGCGGAAAGAGCGCGCGGTGGGCGGCAGCAGGCAGGTGAGATCCCGTGTGCGGTAGCGGACCACCGGCGATGCTTCCTTGCTCAGGGAGGTGAATACCAGTTCCCCCGGCGAGCCTTCCGGCAGCACCTCGCCGGTGTTGGGGTCGATGATCTCGGGGTAGAAATGGTCTTCCCAGACCACCGGTCCGTCCTTGGTTTCCACGCATTCGCTCGCCACGCCCGGCCCGATCACTTCCGACAGGCCATAGATATCGATGGCGTGAATCCCCATCCGCCCCTCGATTTCGTCGCGCATGCGGTGGGTCCACGGCTCCGCCCCGAGAATGCCGATGCGCAGCGAACATTCCCGCGGGTCGAGGCCCTGGCGCTGGAATTCGTCGGCGATATTGAGCAGGTAGGAGGGCGTCACCATGATGATGTCCGGCTCGAAATCACGGATGAGCTGGATCTGGCGCTCGGTTTGCCCGCCGCCGAAAGGGATCACCGTGCAGCCCAGGCGCTCGGCGCCGTAATGTGCGCCCAGCCCCCCCGTGAACAGGCCATAGCCGTAGGCCACATGCACTTTGTCGCCGGGCCGGCCGCCGGCGGCGCGGATCGAGCGCGCCATCAGATCGGCCCAGGTATCGATGTCCGCGCGGGTATATCCCACCACGGTCGAGCGGCCCGTGGTGCCGCTGGAGGCGTGAACGCGCACTACCCGCTCCCGCGGCACGGCAAACAGGCCGAAGGGATACGTATCGCGCAGATCCTGCTTGGTGGTGAACGGGAATTTGCGCAGGTCGTCGAGTGAGCGGAAGTCGTCCGGATGCACCCCTGCCTCGTCGAACTTGCGCTTGAAGTGGGGGACGTTGTTGTAGGCGTGGGTCAGCGTCCAGCGCAGGCGCTTGACCTGCAGCGCCGTGATCTCGTCCCGGCTGGCCCGTTCGATCGGGTCCAGCTCATGGGCCAGGGGTCCATCGGTATACATTCGTTATCTCCTGATCTCCCGCGGCTGACGGTGCGCCTGCCTTGAGGGGCTGGTTCTGGGAGCCGCCGCATGCTGCGCAAGCCACAAGTGGCAAAAAGCCGCAATTGTAAGGCCATTGGAGAACGGAATTCCGGGGCGTTTCGGCGGATTGCAAGGCAATTGCGTCAAAATGATAAGTACATCATCGTTGCCCCAATGAAATAGTTTTTTGCCGTCAATGGGTTGCAAAGGGGTTGTTCGCAGGGCATTGATTTTCGTGGCTTAAGGTCCTGTTGCAGTGGCTGATGGAGACGGGAATGCGGGATGATCCGGGCGGGCGGCTGGCGTTGTCGGCGGCGTTGGCGCAGGCGCCGGATCCGCGCGTGATGCGGTGCTCGCGCTTCGATTGAGTTCAGAGCCCGCGCTCAAGCAGCGAAAGCTGCTCGCGGAACTCGGCTTTGAGGCGATAGAGCTGGGCGGGGCGATGCGCTCCCGCGGCCTCGAATTGCCCCGTCAGCGGCTCCAGGATTCCCATCTCATCCACCTTGCGCCGAAAGCTCACCTTATTCAGGGGTTCCCCCATGAGCGCCTCGTAGATGCGCTGCAGTTGCGGCAAGGTGAAGGTCTCGCCCGCGAGATGGCACGGCAATGAGGAGTACTGGCTTTTGCTGCGCAACCTTGCGACCGCGGTATCGACGATCTGCTTGTGGTCGAAGGGCAGCGCCAACCCTTTGTCGACTGCGGCCAGTTTGATGGGGGCGACGCCGGCCGCCTCGACCACTTCACTGGCTACCAGCGCGTAGTAGGCGATCGAGACCGACCATCCGCGCGGATCGCGGGCAGGGCCGGAGAAACTGGCGAGTTGCTCCAGATAAGGGCTTTCCACGCCGGTTTTCGTCTTCAACACGCGCGCCGCCGCATCGCGGGCGTCCAGGTCTTCGTGGGCGTGGATATAACCGCCCGGCAGCGCCAGCACGCCCTTGAACGGTTCGTGGTCGCGCTTCAGGAGCGCGAGCTTTAGCGAGCCGTGCTGCAAGGTCAGCAGGACCACGTCCACAGTGCAAATGATCTCATCCATCCCAGGGGCTTCGTATAGGAAGGGAACGAACAGGCGTGCTCCCGTAGGGAAAGCTTTTCGCGTAATGCGTGTGATCAATTTGCCACACAAAAGTTAGTTGCAGAACTATACTAACAGCGTCGATACTGGTCGACGGCCCCACACGAGGACGGAAACAATGAAGCGCAACCTGCATTTGCTGATCATCGATCCGCAGAACGACTTCTGCGACCTGCCGGCGGAATACCGGCCCAACGATCCGCTCGCCCCCACAGCGAGCCTGGCGCCCGCCCTGCCGGTTCCCGGCGCGCACGCCGATCTGCTGCGAGTGGCGCAACTTATCGAGCGCGGCGGCGCCGGGCTGTCCGATATCACCGTCACCCTGGACTCCCACCACCGGCTTGACGTTGCGCACCCCACCTTCTGGATGAAGGCGGATGGCTCTCCGGTCGAGCCGTTCACGCCGATCAGTGCTGCGCAGGTTCGCGCCGGCCAATATCGGCCGCGTAGCGAAAACAGCGTTGAGCGTGTGCTCGCCTACCTCGACACGCTGGAGTCATCGGGCCGATATGGGCTCTTCATCTGGCCGGTCCATTGCGAGATCGGCTCGTGGGGCCAGAACGTTCATGCCGCTGTGCGGGCGGCTTACAACGCATGGGAAGAACGGGCGCTCGGTGCCGTGTCCAAGGTTGCCAAGGGCTCCAACCCCTGGACCGAGCACTATTCGGCGGTGATGGCCGAGGTTCCCGATCCCGGCGACCCGGGCACGCAGTTGAACCACAGCCTGATCGACTCCCTAGCCCGGGCGGACCAGGTCTACATCACCGGTGAAGCCGGCAGCCACTGCGTCAAGGCGACCACCGAACACATTGCCGACAACTTCGTCGCGAGTGACCTGAGCAAGTTGGTCCTGGTCACCGACTGCATGAGTGCCGTCCCCGGCTTCGAGCCGCAGTACGAAGCCTTCCTGCGCAACATGCGGGAGCGTGGGCTGCAGACCGTGCCGTCTTCGGACGTTTTGCCGGAACTGATCGCCAACGGCCACCGCTGATCGCTTCCGGGCAACCGGGCGCCGGCACTTCACTCGCCATCGTGACAGGGATGTGTCGGCGTCGAGCCGGGCTGACGCGGCATTGATCCCATCGAATCCAACCAATCTGACCATCTGAAAACCATGCAACCCATCGTCCGCAGTCTGCTGGAAAACGATCTCTACAAATTCACCATGTGGCAGGCTTTGCTGCACGGCCACCCCGAGGCCCAGGCCGAATACCGCTTCGTCTGCCGCAACCAGCCGGCTTTCCCGCTGGCGCAACTCGTGGCGGACCTGGAGCGTGAGATCGACCATTTGTGCTCGCTGCGCTTTGCCGACGAAGAACTCGATTACCTGC
>JBAWHH010000683.1:0-2206 GCA_049593715.1 Rhodocyclaceae bacterium | reverse complement strand
CTGCCGGACTGCCACGCCGCAAGGGCGGCGTCCAGGTCGGCGGCGCTGGTTCCCTGCACGCTGAGGCGCTGGGCCAGATGGGAGCGTCCCGCATTGGCGGTAAAACACCAGTCGCCCACCGTGGCCTCGGCGTCCGGGGCGGCCAGCCCGGCGCGGTGGCGCACCACCAACTCGGCCAGCGCGGCCTCGTCGCGGGCGGAAAGCGCCAGCAGATGCAGCGGGCGCTCGAAGCCCGGCACAACAGGTGCGGACGGCGGGACTTCCTCCACAATCACATGGGCATTGGTGCCGGAAAATCCGAATGAACTGACCCCCGCGATGCGCGGCCCCTCGCCCGCCGGCCAGGGCGTGGCGGCAGTGGGCACGGTCAGCGGCAGCGAGGCCCAGTCGATGTAGGGATTGAGCGCCTTGAGGTGCAGGTGGGGCGGGATCTCCCGGCGCCGCAGGGCAAGCACGGCTTTGGCGAGGCCTGCCAGGCCGGCGGCGGCCTCGAGATGACCGATGTTGGCTTTCACCGAGCCGATGGCCAGGGGCCGCATGGCAGGGCGGCCTTCCCCCATCACGGCGCCGAGAGCGTTAACCTCGATCGGGTCGCCCAGCGAGGTGCCGGTACCATGCGCTTCGAGATAACCGACCTGAGCTGGCGCGACGCCAGCATCGGCCAGGGCCGCACGCAGCACTGCTTCCTGGGCCGGCCCGTTGGGCGCGGTTAGCCCGTTGCTGCGACCGTCCTGGTTGATGGCACTGCCACGCACCACGGCAAGCACCCGATCGCCTGCGGCCAGCGCATCGCGCAAGCGGCGCAACACGACGAACACACCGCCTTCGCCGCGCACATACCCATCGGCCGCTGCGTCGAAGGTTTTGCAGCGGCCGTCCGGAGCCATCATGCCGGCTTTGGAGAAATTGATATTGATCTCGGGCGTGAGGATCAGATTGACCCCGCCCACCAGGGCCTGGTCGCAATCGCCATGGCGCAGCCCCTGGCAGGCCAGATGCAGCGCCACCAGCGACGACGAGCAGGCGGTGTCGATAGATACCGCGGGGCCATGCAATCCCAGCACGTAGGCGATGCGGCCCGACGCCACGCTGAAAGCATTGCCCTGGCTGACGTAGGCGTCGATGCGCTCGGGGCGGGCAAACAGGGCGCGACCGTAGTCGGCGTTCGCGATGCCGAGGTAGACGCCGGTGCGGCTGCCAGCCTGGGCGCCGGGGGCATGGCCGGCGTCCTCCAGCGCCTCCCAGGCCAGTTCGAGGGCCAGGCGCTGCTGAGGGTCCATGCTGGCGGCTTCGAGGGGCGCGATGCCGAAGAACTCGGCGTCGAAACGATCGACGCCGTCGATGAAGCCGCCCTCCCGCGTGGTCATCTTGCCCGGTGCGTCAGCGTCCTCGTCGAACCATTCGTCGAGATTCCAGCGGTCGGGCGGGATTGGACCGATGGCGTCGGTGGCGCTCCACAATAGGCGCTCAAAACTCGGCAAATCGACCACACCGCCGGGCACGCGGATGGCCATGCCGATGATGGCCAGGGGCTCGTGGGCGGCATTCTCGAGTTTCGCCAAGCGGGCCCGCAGTTCGCGGATTTCCAGCAGGGCACGCTTGACAGGGGAGAGTTCGGGCTCGGACATGCGTTGCCTAGGATCGGGGTCGGTGGGATGCGCCAGCCAGTTCGGCCAGCAACTGGGCCTCGGCCTCCTCCTCGCTCAGGGCCGTAACCGCGGTGCGCCCATCGTCGGTCGCGGGCGCAGACGGCGCCGGGGCAGCCAGTTCGAGCCGCTGCATCAGGAAAGCCGCCATGGCCTCCAGCGTCGGGTAGTCGAACAGCAGGGTCGCTGGCAGGGAGGTGCCGATGGAGCGCGCCAGCAGGTTGCGCAACTCCACAGCCATCAGGGAATCCAGGCCCATGTCCTTGAGCGCCGCCCGCCCATCGAGCGGGGTCGTGGCCGGCAAACCGAGCACCTGGAGGGCCTGCTCGGCGAGGTGCGCCAGGACAGCGTCGCGTCGCTGGCTCGGCGGCAGAGCGTGCCACTGGGCGGCACGTGTCTGGACCGCGGCGGCAGCTTCCACCGCGGCCGCTCGCGGCGCACCGCCCAAGCCACGGAAAAACGCGGCATCCACGCCCTCGGCCAGGCGCGACAGGAAACGCGGCCAGTCCATAGGCAGCACCGCCGCGTGCACGGCGCCTTCTCGCAACAGTCGGGATAAG
>JBAWHH010000682.1:0-1568 GCA_049593715.1 Rhodocyclaceae bacterium | reverse complement strand
TTGGCCTTGTCCCACTGGCCGCTGCCCAGCTTGTGCAGTTGCACCAGCTCGGGCTGGGCGCCGCTGTAGCGGCTGATGAGATGAAGCTGGGCGACCGGCACATAGAGTTTGTCGCCCTCGGCGTATTCGAGATGCAGGAACTCGGTCTGGCCTTCCCCCAGGTCCATGTGCACCAGGCCCAGGTAGCGGCCGATGCCGTGCTGCAGATGGACCACCGGATCGCCGGTGCGTAACTCGGTGAGATCGCGCAGCCAGCCTTCGACGGTGGCACGGCGGGTCTCCTGCCGCTGGCCGCGGGGGCGCGCCGTCGTGGCGTAAAGCTCGTTTTCAGTGATGACCGCAAAACCACTTTCCGCCAGCACGAAGCCGCCGGCCAAAGGCGCCACCGCGAGCATCTGGCGCTCGCCGCTGCCCACGAAAGCTGCGAAATCCGCGCAGGGCGCTGGCTGCAGGCCGTGTTCGCGGAAATACTCCAGCATCGTTTCGCGGCGGCCCGGCGACTCGGCGGTGATCAGCGTGCGGCCGGGGAAGGCGGCGACGAAGTCCTCCAGACGGTGCAGGGGGTTTTCCGCCCGCCGCTCCACCTTGACGTCCGGCAGCCGCCGCACGGCGGTTTCCGCACCCACCGATTCCCCCGCGGGTACGTTCAAGCGTCCATAGGCGCGGGCAGCGATAAAGAAGGTTTCATCGTCCAGGAACAGATCCTGGGGCGGCAGCACGGGACGGGTGCGGTCGCCGCCAAGCAACTTGTAGCGATGACGTGTGTCGCGCCAGAATTCTTCGATGGCCTGGGGCACGTCGCGGTGCTGGCAGAGCACGGCGTCCCGCGGCAGGTAGTCGAAAATCGTCGCCGTTTCGTCGAAGAACAGCGGCAGGTAATACTCGATGCCCGGCGGCAGGGTGCCGGCGGAAACGTCCTTGTAGATCGCGCAGCGGGAGGGATCGCCTTCGAAAGTCTCGCGGAAGCGGCTGCGGAACTTGGTCCGGCCGCCTTCATCGAGGGGAAACTCCCGCGCCGGCAGCATGCGGATCTCCGCCACCGGATACAGGGTGCGCTGGGTGTCCACATCGAAAGTGCGGATGGTGTCCACTTCGTCGTCGAACAGTTCGATGCGGTAGGGCAGGGCGCTGCCCATGGGGAAGAGGTCGATCAGGCCACCGCGAACGCTGAACTCCCCCGGCGAAACCACCTGGGTGACGTGTTGGTAGCCGGCGAAGACCAGTTGGCTGCGCAGCGCCTCGGATTCCAGCTTGGCCTTCTGCTTCACGAAGAAAGTGAAGGCCGCGAGATATTGCGCCGGCGGCAGCCGGTACAGCGCCGTCGTGGCCGCCATCAGCGCCACGTCGCAGGCGCCGCGGCTGATTTCGTAGAGCGCCGCCAGGCGTTCGGAGATCAGGTCGTGGTGGGGAGAAAAGCTGTCGTAGGGCAGGGTCTCCCAGTCCGGGAGCAGAAACACCCGCAGCGCCGGGGCGAACCAGGCAATTTCTTCCCGCAGCCGCTGGGCGTCCAGCGGGCTGGCGGCGACCACCGTCAGCATGCGCCCGCGCCCCGCCAGCCGGGCCAGGGC
>JBAWHH010000681.1:0-2305 GCA_049593715.1 Rhodocyclaceae bacterium | reverse complement strand
ACTGTGCATGCCGAACGTGGGGCGGTCAATACAGGGTCTCAGGGCGATGGGGCTGCTGCTGCGCCCTCTTTCCTTGGCGTCGTCTCCATGGGACGGTTCTGGTTTCCCGTCGCATGGATGCCTGAGTCTGTCTGTTGAGCCGTGGTGTCAATAGTGATACCGTCAGGACCATGTCGCGAAAGCAGAAGATCCTCGATCAAATGCGGCGCGAGCCGGCCAGCGTCCGGTTCAGCGATCTGATGGTGGTCGGCGAAGCGTATTTCGGCAAGCCCAGACAGTCTGGCAGCAGCCATGCGATCTTTCGCACCCCCTGGGCCGGAGATCCGCGAATCAACATTCAGAACGACAAAGGCAAAGCCAAGGCATACCAGGTCCGGCAAGTTTTGCTGGCGATCGACAAGCTCGAAAGGATGTGCGATGAACCCTGATCACTATACCTACCGAGTGACTTGGTCTCCCGAAGACGGTGAGCATGTCGGGCTCTGCGCGGAGTTCCCATCCCTGTCGTGGCTCGCCGAGACGCCTGAAGCGGCGCTGGGAGGCATTCGCCGCGTGGTTGCGGAAACCGTGGCGGACATGCAGGCCGGTGGAGAACCCATCCCCGAGCCCCTGGCGGAAAAACATTACAGCGGTGAGTTTCGGGTGCGGATTCCCCCGGAAGTGCACCGCTCGCTTGCACTTCAGGCGGCGGAGCAGGGGGTGAGCCTCAATCGACTCGCCAGTGCCAAACTGGCCGGGTAGTCCGGACCCGCCGACCGCACCTTGCCGCCCTGCAATGCCGCGCCCCAACCCCGCCCCTCCCCTTGGCGGTGGCGATCGAGGATCTCCGATGGCACCGATCTTCCTCTGACTCATTGGTGTTCCGGCATATCCAATGACTCACCGCTACCACTCATCCACCGTCAACGTCGCGGATCTGCCCGACGCCCTGGTCGACCGCATGGCCGCGCTTTACCTGGCCAACTACGACGGCTCGTCGCAGGCGGTGTTTCGGCGGGATCTTGCCGCGAAGGACGAGGCGATCCTCGTGTTTTGCGGCGAGCAACTGGTCGGCTTCACCACGCTGCGGGTGTTCGGCGACGTCTGGCGTGGCTCGCCGATCCGGGTCGTCTATTCCGGCGACACCATCGTCGACCCGGCGCACTGGGGCCAGTCAGAACTGGCGTTCGCCTGGATAGCCCGCGTCGGGGAGATCGCCCGCGCCGCACCGGAGGCGCCCCTGTACTGGCTGCGGTTGGTCAAGGGCCACCGAACGTTCAGGTATCTTCCGGTTTTCAGCAAGTCTTTCTACCCCCACTGGCAGATTGATCGCCGCGACTTGAAACCCCTTGCCGACCAGTTGGCCGGGCGCATGTTCCCCAGCGACTACAACCCCGCCACCGGCGTGGTGGAGTTCAGGGAGTCCCGCGGCCACCTCAAGGCGGCCATCGCCCAGCCGGAAGCTGGCGATCGGAACAAGCCGGCCACGCAGTTCTTCCTCGCCCGGAATCCCGGATACCGCCAGGGCCACGAACTGGTCTGTATCTGCGAACTGGCGTTGGCCAACATGAAGCCCCTGACTGCGCGGCTGTTTCAGCGCTCCACGCGGCAAGCAGTCTGCCCGTGACGGACCCGATCTGGTCTTCCCTTTTCGCCGCCGAGCCGGACGATGCCCGGCAGGCCGCGGCGGACTGGCTGGGCGCGCTGCTGGAACGCAACCGCGATACAGCCTATCTCGCCAGATTCGGCCGCCCCGGCACGATCGAAGCTTTCCGCGACAGCGTCCCCGTCTGCGACTACGAAGACCTCGTTCCCTGGCTGGACCGCATGGAAGCCGGCGCGGCGGACGTACTGTTCGCCGGCCAGCCAGTGGCCTACGAACTGACCGGCGGCAGTTCGGGCGGCAGCAAGCTGATCCCTTACTCCGCCGAGGGGTTGAGGGATTTCCAGCAAGCCATCGTGCCGTGGCTGGCGCGGACGTTGGCCAACTACGACATCCGGGGCAAAGTCTATTTCTCCATCAGCCCCGCCGGGCGGGAGGCCCAGTTCCGCGGCGGTCTGCCGGTCGGCTTGCCCGATGGCGCTTATCTGGGTGAGACCGCCGGCGCTGTTCTGGCCCGGATGACGGCGGTGCCGTTTTCCGTCGCCGGCATCCGCGATCTGGCCGCCTGGCGCGAGCAATCGCTTGACTGCCTGCGCGCCGCGGAAGACCTGGAACTGATTTCGGTGTGGAGTCCGACTTTCCTGCTGCAACTACTGGGCGACGTCGGGGACACCTGCGCGCTGTGGCCGCGGCTTAAGGTGATCAGTTGTTGGGCTTCCGGCC
>JBAWHH010000680.1:0-6728 GCA_049593715.1 Rhodocyclaceae bacterium | reverse complement strand
GCCTGGACGCGCCTGAATACTTCGCCGCGGTGGGACAGTTCTATTGCGACTTCCGGCAGGTGGAGGACGATGAGGTCGCGTCGATCCTGGCGGCTGCCGGCAGCCCAGTCGAACGTTCGGCGCGAGGTTGACGCCTTCGCAGGTCAGTTGCCCCCCGACAATGGCCGATGTGGCTCTGCGGACAGGGGCAGGAGGCGAAGAAATCATCCGCCCATCCAAGACGGGATAGGTGCGATCGGCATGGCCTTTGTCAACCGGGGGGGCGGCATTGCGTTATATGCCGGTAGGTGCGACGCAACATTGACGTCGTCTCCTTATGCTTCCAACCCTATCGACGAGGTACACAATGAACAAACTGCTCGCAACCCTGATCACCGGCCTTTTCGCCGCCACTTCTGCCATCGCTGCCGATGCGCCGGCCGCCAAACCGGCTACGCCCGCTGCCGAATCTGCCGCCCCGGCGAAGGCCGCGGCAGAGAAGAAAGACCATAAGGCCAAAGCTGAAGAGAAGGTTGACGCCAAGGCCGAACACAAGGCCGATGCGAAGGCCGAGCACAAGGCTGGCGCCAAGACTGATGCCAAGACCGAACCCAAGGCTGATGCCAAGGCGCAAACGCCCGCTGCGCCGGCCGCCAAGTAATCCGCTCTAGCTCAAGGAACGGCAGGGCGATTCGCCCTGCCGTTTTTTTGTG
Organism: Rhodocyclaceae bacterium; assembly: GCA_049593715.1. Classification (GTDB taxonomy): domain Bacteria; phylum Pseudomonadota; class Gammaproteobacteria; order Burkholderiales; family Rhodocyclaceae; genus JBAWHH01. The sequence goes on along the minus strand of JBAWHH010000680.1, from coordinate 6,036 downwards.
TCCAGCGTTTGGGCCAGAAATTCCTTACGCCGCCATCGCCTGCAGAGCCACCTAGCCAAGTGTGGCCGTGGCGGTCATTGCCGTCCCGCCGTCTGGGCCTTGGGCCAGCAGGTCCACCTGGTGGTCGGCGGGAGTTCCCACGAGCCGAAACGGCGCCAGATCGAATAAGGGCGCCAAGCCGCGGAAGCTGAATTCGATGACGGCCCGCGAAGCGTGTTCGCGCACCATTTCCATCAGTAGCACCGCCGTCAGAGGGCCGTGCACCACTAGGCCTGGATAGCCTTCCTCTCCCATCGCATAGGGCCGGTCATAGTGGATACGATGGGAATTGAACGTCAGGGCCGAGAAGCGGAATAGCAGCGGAGGGTTGGGCGTGACGATACGCGACCATGATTCCGGCGGCAAAGGCGCCCATTCCGCTGGCCGCGGGGCTTCTACCGCTGGGCCCGGCTCACGGTAGACGATGTCCTGCTCCTCTTCGATGCACAGGGCGCCCGACTGATGAATGGTGTAGGCGACGGAGACGAATGCGAGGGATCCCGAGCGGCCGGATTTGAGGGTGACGTTGCGGATGATGCCTTCGCGCCGCGCCGGTTCGCCGACCACCAGCGGCCGATGGAACCGCAACCGCGCGCCGGCGAACATCCTGCGCGGGTAGGGGATCGGCGGCAGAAACCCGCCGCGCTGCGGGTGGCCGTCCACATCGATCCTGTTCTGCGGCGCTTTGGGAAGAAAATAGAACCAATGCCAAATGGGCGGCAGCGCATCGCCGCGGCGGATCTGGGTGGCGCCGTCGTTCAGCGTGGCGGACGCTGCCAGCGCCGGCATCAGGCTCATGTCATCCTCGGATACATCGGTGCGGCCGATCCATTGCGAAAAATCCATGCCGTCTTTTGTCATCATTCCTCCTTGGCAATTTCGGTGCGCTTGTATGCCGTGGCCCTTGCCGGATCTCTGTGGTGCGCTTGGCTTCCGCTGGATGGCCTGCGCACATCGAGCATTTGTACAATCCGTCCGGGCCCAATATACTGCACCGAAATCGCTGGGCCAACCCGGTCCCGTAATTCCAAATAAACAGCGATTGCAGAGAGCCTCGACAGGGGCTTTCGGGAGGAGGCGATATGGGGAAGGGGATTCGTTCCGCGGATTCGGTGCCCGTTCAGGCCCAGGATCCGAAGGCGACGGCTGTTGCGGGTGATCAAGGTGCCCCGGCTGTTTCCGAAGTTTCCGATTTCGATCAAAGCCGCGAGCATCCGCAGGAAACTGGCGCGCTGCCCATGAAGGGCATACGCGTCATAGACGTCGGCACGTTCCTCGCCGGCCCTTACGCGGCGTCCATGCTCGGGGAATTCGGTGCCGAAGTGCTGAAGGTGGAGCATCCCATTGCGGGTGATCCGATGCGCCGTTTCGGCACGCCCACCAAACGACACGATGCCACCCTGGCCTGGCTCAGCGAAGGCCGCAACAAGAAGTCCGTCACCATCGACCTGCGCCAGCAGGAAGGGGTGGAGCTTTTCCTGAAGCTCATTGAAAAATCCGATGTTCTCATCGAAAACTTTCGTCCCGGCATCATGGAAGAATGGGGCCTGGGATGGAAGGAACTGAGCCAGGCCAATCCCCGTCTCGTCATGTTGCGGGTTTCCGGGTACGGCCAGACCGGGCCTTATCGCAGTCGCTCCGGCTTTGCTCACATTGCCCATGCTTTCGGCGGCTTGTCGTATCTCGCGGGTTTCCCCGGCGAGACGCCGGTGGTGCCGGGAACGGTACCGATGGCGGATTACCAATCCAGCCTGTACGGGGCGATAGGCATCATGCTGGCGCTACGCCACCGCGAGAAAACCGGTCGAGGCCAGGTCATCGATATCGGCATTTACGAAGCGGTGTTCCGCCAACTGGACGAGATCGCCGCCTCCTACGGTCTCTTCGGCAAAGTTCGGGAGCGCGAAGGTTCGGGCAGTTTCGTCGCCGTGCCCCATGGGCATTTCCGCACGCAGGACGACAAGTGGGTGGCCATCGCGTGCACCACGGACAAGATGTTCGAGCGCCTTGCCGAAGCGATGGAGCGGCCCGAACTGGCGTCATCCGGGCTCTATGGCGACCAGCGCAAGCGGTTGGCGGCCCGCGAGCACGTCAATCTGATCGTCAACGAATGGGTTGGCGGATTGACGCGGGCAGAGGTTCTCGGCCGCTGTCTGGACAAGGAAGTGCCGGTGGGCAAGGTGAATAGCATTGCCGACATCTTCGAGGACGAACATTTCCAGGCGCGCGGAAATCTGGCGCGGGTGGAGGAGGAGGGCCTCGGCGAAGTCGTCGTGCCCGGCGTCATCCCCAGGTTGTCGGAAACCCCGGGGCGGATCAGCAACCTCGGGCCGCCCATGGGCAACGCCACCTACGAGGTGATGCGCGAACTGCTCGGCATTTCCGCCGAAGAGATCAAGCGCTTGCGTCAACGCAAGATCATTTGACGGGCGCACCACCCGGCCCTTTGCCGCTGGAGGTTTCCATGGCTGCTCAGACTGAAGCCGATTTGCCGCTTTCCGGTATCAAGGTCATTGATGTTGCCACCGTCATTGCTGCTCCCTACTGTGCCACCATCCTCGGGGAGTTCGGCGCCGAAGTGCTGAAGGTGGAGCACCCCGTCGGTGGCGACGCATTGCGCCACTTCGGCACGCCGACCAAACGCGGCGGCGATACGCTCACTTGGCTCAGCGAAGCGCGCAACAAGAAGTCGGTGACCATCGATCTGCACCGGCCGGAAGGCGTGGAGTTGTTCAAGAAACTGATCGAGCGCTCGGACATCCTGTGCGAAAACTTCCGCACCGGCACCCTGGAGAAATGGGGCCTGGGTTGGGAGGTCCTGCGCGAGATCAATCCGCGCCTGATCATGCTGCGGGTGACGGGCTATGGGCAGACCGGGCCCTACAAGGATCGCCCAGGGTTTGCCCGCGTCGCCCACGCCGTGGGCGGCATCGCCTATCTTGCAGGGATGCCCAAAGGGACGCCGGTGACGCCGGGCTCCACCACGCTGGGGGATTACCTGACCGGGCTGTATGGGTGTTTCGGCGTGCTGATGGCGTTGCGCCACCGCGAGGTCACGGGCCGCGGGCAATACGTCGACGCGGCGCTGTACGAATCCGTTTTCCGCTGCACCGACGAGTTGGCCCCTGCCTACAGCATGTTCGGCCACGTGCGCGAGCGCCACGGGCCGACCCACAACGACTTTGCCTGCCCCTACGGCCATTTCCCCACCAAGGATGGCAAGTGGGTGGCCATTGCCTGCGCGACGGACAAACTGTTCGCCCGCCTCGCCAGCGCCATGGGGCGGCCGGAATTGGCGTCGTCCAGCACCTATGGAGACCAGAAAACGCGGCTGGAAAACCGTCACGACGTCAATGAGATCGTGCGCGACTGGTGCGGGTCGCTGCCGCGGCAAGAGGTGCTCAATCGCTGCTATCAGACTGGCGCCCCCGCCGGGCCACTGAACAATATCGCCGATATTTACGGTGACCGGCAGTTTCACGCGCGGCGCAATCTCGTTGCCATTGACGACGAGGATGTCGGCGAAACCGTGATCGTGCCTTGCGTCCTGCCGCGGATGTCGGAGACACCCGGGCGTATCGGCAAGTTGGGGCCGAAGCTCGGGCAGCACACGGACGAGGTGCTTAGCGGCATCCTGGGAATGCAGCAGAGCGATATCGACGAATTGCGCCGCAAGCGGGTGATCTGATTCCGGCGGGCGGGAAGCGCGGAGTTTGAAGGAGATGCAGGTGCAGGGAATTCTCAAAGGATTGCGGGTGGTGGAAGGCTCGGCCTTCGTGGCGGCGCCCCTGGGAGGGATGACACTGGCCCAACTCGGGGCCGATGTGATCCGCTTCGATCCCATCGGCGGCGGTCTGGACTATGGGCGTTGGCCTTTGACTGTGGATGGCGAGCACAGCCTGTTCTGGGCGGGGCTGAACAAGGGCAAACGTTCCATCGCCGTAGATTTCCGCCAGCCCCGCGGCCAGGAACTGCTCACCCAACTGATCTGCGCGCCGGGGGAGGGGGCCGGCCTGTTCAGCACCAACTTCCCGGCCCGGGGCTGGTTGAGCTACGAGAATCTCCAGCGCCATCGCGAAGACCTGATTATGGTCAATCTGACCGGGCGGCGCGACGGAGCCTCCGAAGTGGATTACACGGTGAATCCCCAGGTGGGCCTGCCCTTCATGACCGGCCCCACCACCTCGCCGGATGCGGTGAATCACGTCCTTCCGGCCTGGGACTTCATCAGTGGACACATGATTGCCCTCGGCCTGCTGGCGGCGGAGCGGCACCGGCGGCTGACCGGCGAAGGCCAAATGGTGAAACTGGCACTGAAGGACGTGGCTCTGGCCATGATCGGCCATTTCGGCTTGATCGCCGAAGTGATGGTCAATGATGCGGACAGGCCGAAGCAGGGCAATTACTTGTACGGGGCTTTCGGGCGCGACTTCGAAACCCTGGACGGCAAGCGCCTCATGGTGGTCGGGCTGACGGACCTGCAGTGGAGCTGCCTGCTCAAGGCCACCGGGCTCAAGGCGGAAATCGACACGCTCGGCGCCCGCCTGGGGCTGGACTTGGCCGACGAAGGGAACCGCTTCCGCGCCCGCCACGAAATCGCCGCACTCGTCGAACCCTGGTTCCGTGCCCGGACCTTGGCCGAAGCCCAGCGCACCCTGGATGAGCACCGCGTTACCTGGGGGCCTTACCGCACCGTGCGGGAAGCGCTGGCGACGGACCCGGATTGCTCGGTGGACAATCCGCTCTTCGGCATGGTGGAACAGCCGGGCATCGGCAGTTACCTCATGCCTGCCGTGCCGCTGGATTTCACCCGCGTGCCGCGGCTGCCCCCGCAACCCGCGCCACTATTGGGTGCCCACACCGACGAGATCCTGCTGGACGTGCTGGGGTTGAGTTCCGCAGAGGTCGGCAAGCTCCACGACGAGGGGGTCGTGGCCGGCCCGCCATCGGCCGCCTGAGCGGCCCGTTTCCGCCATCGAACAAACACGATCGAAATCATCTGGGAGGAGATTCCATGAAACTGCCCGTCCATTTTTACAAGCCGTTGGCGATTGGTGCGCCGCAGCCGCTGCGGGAACTGCCGGTGCGGCCGGAGCGGATGATCCATTTCTTTCCGCCCCACATCGACAAGATCCGCGCCAAGGCGCCGGAAACGGCCAAGCAGACCGACGTGATGTGCGGCAACCTGGAAGACGCCATTCCCATCGACGCCAAAGAAGCCGCCCGCGCCGGCTTCATCGAACTGCTGGCGAACAACGATTTTGGCGACACGGCCATGTGGGTGCGGGTGAATGCCCTGAACAGCCCGTGGATCCTCGACGACATGAACGAGATCGTGAAGACCGTCGGCAACAAGCTCGACGTCATCATGATTCCCAAGGTCGAAGGCCCCTGGGACATCCACTTCGTGGACCAGTACCTCGCCCTGCTGGAGGCGAAGTACGAGATCCGCAAGCCGATCCTGCTCCACGCCCTGCTGGAAACGGCCCAGGGCGTGAAGAACGTCGAGGCCATCTGCGGCGCCAGCCCGCGCATGCACGGCCTCAGCCTGGGGCCGGCGGATCTGGCCGCATCGCGGGGCATGAAGACCACCCGCGTCGGCGGTGGCCACCCCGGCTACGGCGTGCTGGCCGACCCCGAGGAAGGCAAGGAAACGCGGGCTTTTTATCAACAGGATCTGTGGCACTACACGGTGGCGCGCATGGTGGATGCCGCCGTCTCCCACGGCATCCGCTCGTTTTACGGCCCATTCGGCGACCTCAAGGACGAAGCGGCGTGCGAAGCCCAGTTCCGCAACGCGTTCCTCATGGGCTGTACCGGCGCCTGGTCCCTGGCGCCCAACCAGATCGCCATCGCCAAGCGGGTGTTCAGCCCCGACGTGAAGGAAGTGCTGTTCGCCAAGCGCATTCTGGAAGCGATGCCCGACGGCAGCGGCGTTGCCACCATCGACGGCAAGATGCAGGATGACGCCACCTGGAAACAGGCCAAGGTCATCGT
>JBAWHH010000679.1:0-6743 GCA_049593715.1 Rhodocyclaceae bacterium | reverse complement strand
GAAACTCGTTGTAATGCAGCACCAGCTCCTTAACATCGGCCAGCGTGATGTAAGAACTGGTCTTGGTGTCGTACAGACGGCGATTCGGGTACTTCTTGATCAGTCTGACGTTATCGGACATAGCTCCACCCCCAGGCGGCGCACGAAGGGAGTAACCTGATCATGTTGCACCGCGGTAAGTCATTATACACAGACAAAAAACCCCGCGTATCGCGGGGTTTTTTGCCGTTGGCGAGAAACCGCGTCAGACCATGTGCAGGCCGCCGTTGATGTTGATGGTGGCACCGGTGATGTAGCCGGCCAGATCGGAAGACAGGTACACGCAAAGCCCGCCAATTTCTTCCGGCGTGGCGAAACGCTTCATCGGGATCTGGTTGCGGATGGATTCGCGAATGTCGTCGCGGATCGCCATCACCATCTTGGTAGCGACATAGCCCGGCGCAACCGCGTTCACGGTCACACCCTTTTCCACCAACTCCTGGGCCAGCGCCTTGGTGAAGCCCAGGCAGCCCGCCTTGGCGGCCGAGTAGTTCGTCTGCCCAGCCTGGCCTTTGACGCCATTGACCGACGAAATATTCACGATGCGCCCCCAGCCCCGCGCCGCCATCTTCGGCGAGATGCTCTGGGTGACATTGAACAGGCTGGTCAGGTTGGTGGCGATCACGGCATCCCACTGCGCCTTTTCCATTTTCGGGAAGAAGCGGTCGCGGGTGATGCCGGCGTTGTTGACCAGGATGTCGATCGGGCCCACTTCCGCCTCGACCTTCTCGACCATCGCCTTGCAGGAATCGTAATCAGCAACGTCCGCCTCGCCGATAACGAAATCGAAACCCGCCGCCTTCTGTTCAGCGAGCCATTCATCCTTGTGGGGCAGGCCTGGCAGATCCGAAGCCACCACCTTGTGACCGGCCTTTGCCAACTGCTGGCAGATCGCCGTTCCGATGCCGCCCAACGCTCCGGTTACCAGTGCCACTCTGCTAGACATCTTATTCTCCCTTCCTTCGCTAGAAAAATACGGCCCGCTCGCTTGTTCGCCACGACCGGGCCCCGTCAAGATCAATAACCTGCTTCCCCCTGCGCTACACCGTTCTCGCCTTCACGTAACGACCGGGAGCCGGCTCGATCGCTTTGTAGCGGGCATTCCCGGCCTTTTTCGGCGCAGCGATTTTTTTGCCGCTGCGTTGCCCCAGCCATTCCGCCCAGTGGATCCACCAACTGCCCTTGTGCTCTTCAGCGCCGGCCAGCCACTCGTCGGAATTCACATTGCTTCCCGCGCTCTCGTTCAACCAATAGCTGCGGCGGTTCTTGGACGCCGGGTTGATGGAGCCGGCAATGTGGCCGCTGGCGCCGAGAACATAGCTGCTCGGGCCGCCCAGGATCTTGCGCGACAGATACGCTGCCTGCCAGAGTACCAGGTGGTCTTCGCGGGCGGCCATGATGTAGGCGGGGACGTCGATCTTGCCGAGATCCACCTTTTCGCCAAGCATGGTGAGCTTGCCCGGCACACGCAGATTGTTGGTGAGATAGGTGTTGCGCAGATACCAGGTGAAGAAGGGACCGGGCAAATTGGTGCTGTCCGAGTTCCAGTACAGCAGGTCGAACGGCTGCGGCTTCTTGCCCTTCAGGTAGTTACCCACGACATACTGCCAGATGAGATCGTTGGCCCGCAGCGCCGAGAATATGCTCGCCAGATCTTTGCCCTGCAGGACGCCGCCCTTGCCGATGGACGCTTCGTAGCTGGCCACCGCCGCCTCGGTCACCAGAGCCCCGATTTCACCGGGTTCGGAGTAATCCAGCAGGGAGGTCATGAGCGTCAGGCTTTCGACCGGATCTTCACCGCGGGCCTTCAGCACCGCCAGCGCGCCACAAAGGATGGGCCCGCCGATGCAGAATCCGAGCACATTGGGCTTCGCCTCGCCGGTGATCTCCCGCACCACTTTCAGCGCGGTGATCGGGCCCATTTCAAGGTAATCGTCCCACCCGAAGTGGCCCTGCTCCTCCGTGGCACTGCGCCACGAAACGAGGAACGTCGTGAAGCCCTGGGCGACGATATAGCTGACGAAGGAATTCTCCGGCTGCAGATCCATCAAGTAAAACTTGTTGATGCTCGGCGGCACCAGCAGGATCGGCCTTTCCGAAACCTTGTCGGTGGTCGGCGTGTACTGGATCAACTGCATCAGTTCGTTTTCGTACACCACCGTGCCGGGCGTGGTGGCGATGTTGCGGCCGATCTCGAATGCCTCTTCGTCGGTCATCGAGATGCGGCCCTTCTGCAGGTCGGCCAGCATGTTCTGGATGCCGCTGGTGATGCTTTCGCCCTTGGTCTCCAACGCCGTTTTGACGAACTCAGGGTTGGTGGCAGCGTAATTCGACGGGGCCATCGCCTCGACATAAAGGCGCGTGAGGAACTTCATGCGCGTCTTCGCCGGACCATCCTCGATGGGCATCGCCTCTGCCACCTGGGTCAGGTAGTTGGCGTTGAGCAGGTAGGCTTGACGCAGGTAATCGTAGGCGGGCGTCTTCGACCATTCCTCAGAAGAGAAGCGGCGGTCGCCGGGTTCGGGCTTGACCAAGGGCTCGCCCCCTTCGCCGGGCTTGCGCTGCATCATGGCCTGCCATAGCTCTGCGTGTTTCGCCGCCCATTGCTGCTGCAACTCCTTGAACGGCTCCAGATCCGGCATGGGAACGGCCATTTTCGGCAGTGACGGCACGCCGGCCGGGGCCGACAGCATAGCCTGCTGCTTGGTGACAAAATCCAGGTAAGCCTGAGTGAATGCCTGCCCCGCCTTAAAGAAGCCCTCCAGGGCAGAAGATGGTTCCGGAAACATCCGTTGTCTCCCTCTCTTTGATGGTGGATGCAGCACGCGCAATGCCGCGCTGCTAGAAATGCCATTGAGGTGCGTCTTGTAAGGCGCGCACTTCTTCGTTGGCGCCAAACTCGGCGCCGGCTGTAGCAAGCGCCGAGTGTAGAGGAATGCTTGCACAATTTCCACCCGTCGCTGAAGCGCGCCGGTGCTTGTGCCGGACTGCCCGCGCACCCCTGTTTCCGGGAGGAGAACGTAAAAGACTATAGCGTGGATTTCGGCGGCGGTTGCCGCCACCATCGCCAACCCCAGGATCAGCCGGTGAAGTAATCGACCAGCGGATGGGCGCCGACGATGGACAAAATGCCCAGTAGGATGAGGAACACTTGTTGCGCCGTCGCCGCCAGTTCCGGGCGCTTGTGCAAACCTGGGATCAGGTCCGCGACGGCAACGTAGATCATGCTCGCGGCTGCCAGTGCAAGAAAGACGGGCACAGCCTCCTGCAAATGCGTCAGCCCGAAATAAGCCAGGACGGCACCGACGACCGTCGCCAGACTCGAGAGCAGATTGAACGCGAATGCTTTGGCACGGCTGAAACCGGAGTGAAGCAGGATCAGGAAGTCACCGACCTCCTGCGGAATCTCGTGGGCGATGATGGCAACGGCCGTCACCACGCCCAGGGGCACACTCTGCATGAAGGCAGCGGCGATAAGCACGCCATCGACGAAATTGTGGAACGTATCGCCAACCAGGATCATCAGACCGCTTCGGCCATGGTCTCCGTGATGTCCGGGGGAATCATGGCCATCGTGGGCTTCACAACCTTCGTTGTGACAGTGCCGCCAAAGAACCAGCTTCTCCAGGATGAAGAAGCCAAGAATCCCCGCGAGGATGGTGGCGGCTGTTGTTGCCGGATTTCCGCTCGCTTCCACAGCGTGGGGCAACACTTCCAGGAAAGCGGCGCCCAGCAAGGCTCCGATGGCATAGCTGACGAGGGCAGGCACCCAGGCGCTGCGCGCCGAAAAGGCAAACAGGGCGGCGGTGACAACGCTCAACACGCCACCGGCGAGGCACATGCCCAGGATCCATAGCAGGAGATTCACGTCAGCCCGACCGCTCGAAGAGGGCGCCGATTATAGGCGAGGCGAAACGCGCGGCGCCCGCGGTCAACCCGAAAAGACTCAAAATTCCAGCCAGATCAAGGATGCCATGCGTCCAGCCCGAGGCGACCGGCGGTAGGAAAAGAACCGCGGAGAATCCGCAAAAGTATCAAACTCCCCGCCGAAGATCCGGTTGACCCCTTTTGCCCGTAGCCGCATCCGAGCGAGTTGGTAGATGTCGGCCAGCCACTTGCCTTCGGAACGAACCGCAAAAGCGCTGGCCGCCGTGGGGTCGCGGCCAACGAAAACCGTGCGCACATCGGCCCCCACCTCGAAGGAAGCCGGCCCGATTGCCGGTCCCAAATACGCCAGCACGCGTTCAGCGGGGCACGCCATGGCCTCGAGCGTGGCCTCGATCACGCCTGCGGCCAGACCCCGCCACCCGGCGTGAGCGGCCGCCACCACCGAGGCCGAATCGTCGCAAAGCAGAACCGGCAGGCAGTCCGCAGTCATCACAGCACAGACGGTTCCTCGGGCCCGCGTCATTGAGGCATCTGCCGTGACGCCCTGTGGCGCGCGATCGGCTTGCGCGACGGTGACGCCGTGCACCTGGTTGAGCCATACCGGTTCGGCCGGCAGTACGGCCGACAAGCGCTGGCGGTTCTCCCTTACCGCCTCGGCATCGTCCCCCACGTGCAGCGCCAGGTTCAGGCTGGAGCACTCGCCCTTGCTTACGCCGCCATGGCGGGTCGTGACGAGGGCACGTACGCGGGCCGGGGCGGGCCAATCGGGAACCAGAAACTCCGGCGTCACAGACCCGCCTTTACCAATCGCAGCCCTTCGATCAACGCCGCCATGTCTCCGGGCAGAGTGGACTGCCAATGAATTTCCCGGCGGGTCTGGGGATGGAACAGGCCGAGTTGCCATGCGTGCAGCGCCTGGCGTTCAAAGGGCGCATCGCTGACCCGGTGGCTGCGGTACGTCGGATCCCCGACCAGCGGATGGCCAATATGGGCCATGTGCACACGGATCTGATGCGTTCGTCCGGTGTGCAGACTGCATTCCAGCAGGGTGGTCGCGGCAAATCGCTCAACCACGTGATAGTCGGTCCGCGCCGCCCGGCCGCTCGCCACCACAGCCATTCGCGTACGGTGGATTGGGTGACGTCCGATTGCTGCGTCCACGGAGCCGTCGGCCGCAACGTTCCCATGCACCACCGCCAAGTAATGGCGCCGTACCGTGCGCGCCTGCAGTTGCCGCACCAGATCCGTCTGGGATTCGAGCGTTTTTGCCACGACAAGCAGTCCGCTGGTGTCCTTGTCCAGGCGATGCACGATGCCGGCGCGGGGAACACCGGCAAGACCGGGAACCCGGTGCAAGAGTGCGTTCAGCATCGTGCCCTCCCAGTTGCCGTTGCCCGGATGGACGACCAAACCCGCTGGCTTGTCCACCACCAGGAGGTCATCGTCCTCGAAAACCACGGTAAGCGGAATGTCCTGCGGCTGCTGGGCAACCTCGGCGATCGGGCGCTCGGGAGAGATCTCCACCAATTCGCCCCCCACCAGGCGCCGCTTGGGCTCTAGAGACGATCCGTCGATTTGCACCCTTCCCGCCCTCACCCATTCCTGCAGACGACTGCGCGAAAACTGCGGCATCAGGCGCGCCAGCGCGTGGTCCAGGCGCAGCCCTCCCATCTCATCGGGCACCCGAAGCGTTTGGCGGCACAGGGGCGCATCCTCCGACGGGCTATAATCGGCTTGGTTTTCGAGACTGGAGTCGAATCGTGGTGCGTTCATCGTTGGGCAGTTTAGCGGTTATTTTCAGCCTCTTGGTCGCGGGGTGCGGCCTGCTGCCCGAAGCCAAAGACGAAACGACCGGATGGTCGGCGCAGCGGCTGTACACCGAGGCCAAGGAAGCCTTGGGCGAAGGCTCGTACGAGAAGGCGATCAAGCACTTCGAGACATTGGAGGCACGTTATCCCTATGGCCGATTCGCGCAGCAGGCCCAGTTGGAGGTCGCCTACCCGTATTACAAGAGTCAGGAACCGGCGATGGCCATCTCGGCATGCGATCGTTTCATCAAACTGCACCCGAACCACCCCAATGTCGATTACGCGTACTACCTGAAGGGTTTGGCGAATTTCAACGGTGATTTAGGCTACATCGGCTACGTGTCCAGCCAGGATCCGAGCGAACGCGATCCAAAAGCCGCCCGCGAATCCTTTCAGGCCTTCAAGGAGTTGGTGGCGCGTTTCCCCGAAAGCAAGTATTCGGCGGATGCGACGGCCCGCATGAACTATCTCGTCAACGCACTGGCGGCCCACGAAGTTCACGCTGCGCGCTACTACCTGCGTCGCGGTGCTTACGTTGCTGCAGCCAACCGTGCCCAGTACGCCATAAAGACCTATCCGCAAGCGCCTGCCGTGGAAGAAGCGACCTTTATCCTCGTCAAAGCCTACGACGCCATGGGAATGAGCGACTTGCGGGACGACGCCGACCGCGTGATGCGAAAGAACTTTCCCGCCAGCGTCTATCTCAGCCGCGGATTCGAGGGCGACAAGCCTTGGTGGAAATTCTGGTGAGGCATTGAATAGGGCACGGTCAAAACGGGCGGGAGCGGCATCGGAAGCAGCGCCTTTCTACCGCACATAAAGGGTGATCTGCTCGCCTTCCGCCCTTGCATAGTCCTGAATTTGCCGAATGAGCCCTGGGCTGAGGACATGATCTGCGGATAACAGCAAGACGCCCTCCCGAGTGACGAAATCCCGTGCGAGCTTCATCCCCGGCTGCAGCATGGGAGGCGTGACTCGATGTTCGGAAACATTTCCGCTACTGGCCTC
>JBAWHH010000678.1:0-9652 GCA_049593715.1 Rhodocyclaceae bacterium | reverse complement strand
GTCGAAGGGCAGCATCTTCAGCACCACCATTTGCACCACGGCAAGGGAAACGGAAACGGCGATAGAGGCGAAGATCCCCAGCCACAGCCAGCGCCGCGCCCGCTTGCCCGTCCGCCCTTCCAGGAACGGCGTCATGGCGGGGCGGAACCAGCCGACCAGCCGTGCCGTGACGCGGTCTTCCCCATGGCCGCCGTGGACCCCGCCCAGCAGCTTGAGCGCCAGCCAGGGGGTGATGACGAAGGCGATCGCCAAGGAAATGAACATGCCCATGGACGCGTTGATGGGGATCGGGCTCATGTAGGGCCCCATCAGGCCGGTGACGAAGGCCATGGGCAGCAGGGCGGCGATGACGGTGAAGGTCGCCAGGATGGTTGGGCCGCCCACTTCGTCCACCGCCAGGGGAATGATCTCCAGCAGCGGTTTGTCCGGCGCCAGGGTTTTCCAGCGGTGGATGTTCTCCACCACCACGATGGCGTCGTCCACCAGGATGCCGATGGAGAAGATGAGGGCGAACAGGGACACGCGGTTGAGGGTGAAACCCCACGCCCACGAGGCGAACAGCGTGGCGGCCAGCGTCAGCGAGACCGCGACGCCGACGATCACCGCCTCGCGCCGACCGAGGGCGACGAGAACCAGCAGCACCACCGCCCCGGTGGCGAAGATGAGTTTGCCGATGAGCTTCTGCGCCTTGTCCGTTGCCGTCGCGCCGTAATTGCGGGTGACGGTGAATTCCACCCCGTCCGGGATGACCGTACCTTTGAGGCTTTCCGCGCGCCGCTTGACGGCGTCGGCGACGTCGGCGGCGTTCTCGCCCGGCTTCTTGGAGATGGCTAGCGTCACGGCGGGAAATTCGCCGCTGGCGTCGACGCCCACGGTTTTGGCCGCCGCGCCGGCACCGAACCAGACGTAGCGCGACGCCTGATCCGGGCCGTCTTCAACCCGCGCCACGTCGGAGACGAACACGGGTTTGCCCTTTTCGACGCTCACCACCAGTTTCTCGACGTCCCGCGCGGTCTCGATGTAGGTGCCCGTCTGGACGAGGATTTCCTTGTTTTCGCTGACCAGGCTGCCGGCCGGCTGGGAAGCATTGGAGACCTGCAGCGTGGAGACGAGGTCCTGGGCGGTGACCCCATGGGCGTTCATGGCGTCGGTGTCCATGACGACGCGGATGACGTGGCCCGGCCCGCCAATGGTGGTGACGTCCCGCGTGCCCTTGATGCGCTTGAGTTCAATCTCCACCGCGCGGGAGATCTGCTGCAGTTCGTAGGCGGACCGCTGCGGATCCGGCGTCCAGAAAGTCAGCGTCACGATGGGCACGTCGTCGATACCCTTGGGCTTGATTACCGGCTCGCCCGTTCCCAGGTTGGGCGACAGCCAATCCTTGTTGGCGTTCACCGTGTCGTACAGGCGCACCAGGGCCTGGATCGGATCCTCGCCCACCTCGTACTGCACGGTGATGATGGACATGCCCGGACGGGACACCGAAAACACGTGCTCCACCTTGGAGATCCGCGACAGCACCTGCTCGGCAGGGCGCGAGACCAGGTTTTCCACATCTTTCGCCGAAGCACCGGGGAAAGGCACGAAGACGTTCGCCATGGTGACGTTGATCTGCGGCTCCTCTTCCCGCGGTGTGACGAGCACCGCAAACACGCCCAGCAGCAGCGCGATCAGCGCGATCAGCGGCGTCATTTGCGAGCGTTGGAACAGATCGGCGATACGTCCGGAAATTCCCATATTAGTGAAGTCTTATAGTTCTACGAAACAAAAACCGCAAAGCCACGCGTCGTGCCGGCTGACGGCGGCTTTGCGGTGGGATCAGACCCAGGGTGAAGTTGTTCTCCGCCATTCCCGCGCAGGCGGAAATCCAGATTCGTCAATTTATTCAGGGCATTGATCACTATCTCGACAGACGGCCTGGATTCCCGCTGACCCCCGCGGGAATGACAAAAAATCAATGAGCTGCAGGCAGAAAAAATTGACCTTGGGATCAGCCCATCGTCACTTGCCCTTCAGCTTCATGATCCCCAGCGCGTTCATCACCATCTTCTCGAACACCGGTTCGGTGGTGCCGCGCTTCATTTTGGCCATGAAGTATTTTTCGAAGGCGATCTTGGCCAGATGCACCCATTTGCCCTGGGCAAACCAATTGACGTTGCGCGGCGGAATTTGGGGCAGGGCGACGAAAGCGGCCCCGGTATCGCCGAAGTCGGCCAGACAGACGGCGTTCCACGTGGCCTTTTCCTGCGGCTCTTCGCCGTCGATCACGGCACGGATGTTGTGGGCCGAGGCGGTGACCATGGACTCGATCATGTAGCCGGTCTTGGGCGCGCCGGTGGGCACGGGGGTGGTTTCCACCGGCGGAATGGCGACGCAGACGCCCACGGCGTAGATGTTCTGGAACTTGGGATTGCGCTGGTGTGCGTCGATCAGCACGAAGCCGCGCGGGTTCACCAGCCCCTCGATGCCGAACACCGCATCCACGCCCTTGAAGGCGGGCAGCATCATGGAGAACTTGAAGGGCAGTTCATGTTCCTTCTTCGGTTTGCCGTCCTCGTCGTGTTCGGTGACGTACATCTTGCCGGCCTCGACCTTGGTGGTCTTGGCGTTGCAGATCCATTTGATGTGGCGCTCGCGCAGGGCGGATTCCATCAGGCCTTTGGAATCGCCGACGCCGCCGAGGCCGAGGTGCCCGACGTAGGGCTCGGCGGTGACGAAGGTCATGGGCACGCGGTCGCGGACCTTGCGGTTGCGCAGGTCCGAATCCATGATCATGGCGAACTCGTAAGCCGGCCCGTAGCAGGACGCCATCTGCACCGCGCCGACGACGATGGGTCCGGGATCCTTGACGAACTCCTGCCAGCGATCCGAGGCGGTGACTGCGTGACTGACGTGGCAGATGGATTCGGTGTGGCCGTTGGGGCCCAGGCCTTCCACTTCATCGAAGGACAGCTTCGGGCCGGTGGCGATGACCAGAAAGTCGTAGTCGACGGCGCGCCCGTCCTCCAGTTCGATCTGATTGCGCTCCGGATGAACGCGCTTGGCGCGGGCGTGGATGAAGTTGATGTTTTTGCGGGCAAGGGCCGGCCCGATCTCCACCTCGATTTCGCTGCGGGTGCGCCAACTGACGGCGACCCAGGGATTGGATGGCACGAAATGAAACTTCGCGTCCTCCGAGACGACCGTGATCCTGTCCTGAGTACGGGCGATTTCCCGCATTTCGTAGGCCATCGGCATGCCACCGATGCCCGCTCCCAGTATAACGATGTGCGCCATTCCTTCCTCCTCATAATTTGACTACGGACACCGGACCCGCCTGTTGTGCTTTTCTGATGAGCACGTTATCGCCAACTTCAACCTTTGCCGGCGGCCCGCTTCATCTGGATTCCGGCCTGCACCGGATCCAGGACCACCGACTCCCCGGCCGCGACACCGGCGAGGATTTCCACCTGGCCGTCGGCCAGGGGTTCGCCCAGCCGGACCTGGCGAAACTGCAGTTCGCCGGGAGCGGTCTGGACATAAACAGCGGTGATTTCACCGCGGTGAACCACTGCCCTCCAGGGCAACAGCAGCTTGCGGGCGCGGCCAGTGATGAAATGGATCCGGGCGAACATGCCGGGTACCACGCCTCCCGCTTCGCCGGGCAGATCGACCCGCACCTGGACGCTGCGGGTACGGGCATCCGCCGACGGCAGCACGGTGACGGATGTCGCGTCGACCCAGCGCTGGCTTTCGGGAAACTCCACCTTGGCGCGCAGCGTTCTGCGAACCTGGTCGAGCTTGTACTGGGGCACACTCGCCACCGCGCGCAGGCTGCCCGGTTCGTAGAGCCATACCAGGGCTTTGCCAGGGGTCGCCATCTCCCCCTGCTCGGTCAGGCGCTGGGCCACCACGCCGGTGAGCGGCGAGGTGACCGCGGTGAAACTGCGCGCCGTGCCGGCCTGGGCCCTGCCGGCGACGGCGACTTCCACCTGGGCCGCGGCGGTGCGATGGGCTGCCTCGGCCTGGTCGAGGGCTGCCCGGCTGACGAATTTCTGCGCGAAAAGGTTGCGCGTGCGCTCGTAGGCGGCACGGGCATTGGCGGCATTGGCCTGGGCCTGGGCGACCTGGGCCTGGGCGCCGGCTACGCCTTGGGCCGCCTCCCGTTCGTCGATGCGCATCAGCACGTCGCCGCGTTTCACGCGGCTGCCGGCATCGACGCGGACTTCCATCACCCGGCCCTGGACCTGGGCAGCGACGGTGGCCTGATGGGTTGCCTCCACAGAGCCGTCCGCCGGGTAGGTTAGATCGATGTCACGGAACTGGACTTGCACGGTGGGCAGGCCGGAAGCCGTGGCTTGGGCGAAAACGATGCCCGGAATGGTGGCGGCGAAAAGGAGCGCCAATAGGTGAGCTGTATTCATATATTAGGGAATTCTAATTTATAGCTTTCCCGGCCGTCAAATCGACGCATCGCCGGCAGGGCAGTCAGGCAGGCTCCCGTCGCAGCGGGATAAACTCAGGTCGGATGTTGAAGCCAGCCGGCGGCGGATTCGGCGCCGAGCGCGTACGCGGCGATGGCCTTGACTACTGCGGGCGCTTCGCCGATCGGGGCGGTGAGGCGGATTCGCACCTCCGGATGGCGCTGGGTCGCGGCGGCCAGCAAAGCCGGCAGATCGCGCTTGGTGTGGCCGCTCTGCGCCATGAACACCGGTACGATGGTCAGATCGCAGCGGCCTTCCACCGCCAGGAGATCGATGGCTTCCGGCAGGGAAAGGGGCAGGAATTCGAGGAAAGCCAGTTCCACGCGGGCATCCGGCCGGGCGGAGAGCATGGCGTCCCGGATGGCCTCCAGGGGCTTGCGCCAGTCCGGGTTGCGGGCGCCATGGGCGAACAGGATGGTGGCGGTGGTGTCGTTGCCCATGGCCTAGGCTCCCGGCTCCGGCAAGGTAACGTAACCCGGCTGCTGCTTGACCCGTTCGATCCATCGCCGCACCGCCGGATAGGGATCGAGGGCGATCTGGCCTTCTTCCGCCAGGGCCGCGCTGGGGAAACAGCCGACATCGGCAACGGTGAACCGGCCCAGGGCCAGCCAGTCATGTTGGTTCAGGCGGGTCTCCAGCACGGCAAGGCAGCGTTTGCCCAGGGCTTGCGCCTGTTCGAGTGCCCCGGGCAGCCCGAAGCGCACGATCGCCCGCGCCCTGCCCAGCCCATACAAGCCCTCGTTTTCCATTACCGCCAGCCATTGCATGACTTCCGCCAAACCCGCCGCGTCGCTGGGCAGCCAGCGTTCGCCGCCATACCTGCGGGCGAGATAGACGATGATGGCCATCGAGTCCCAGATGACCGCCCCTTTGTCGTCCAGCACCGGCACTTGGCCGCGGGGGTTGAGCTTGAGGAACCAATCCTGGCGCTGCTCGCCCTGGGCCAGGTCCACGGGCTTCAATTCCGCTTTGAGGCCCAGCAGGGAAAGCATCAGCCGGGCGCGGTAGGCGTTGGCGGAGACTGCGTTGTCGTAGAGCTTCATCTCACGATTCCTGATCGTTTGCTCGGGCGGGACATCCCCGTCGGACTGTTGGGGCGCCGCGCATCATGGCGAAGGTGATTGCCTACGCCGGCTCAGCGTCAGCACCGCTTCCAGACCGCCACCATTGTTGTTGCGCAGTACCACGTTGCCGCCGTGTTCCCGGGCGATGTTGCGGGCGATGCCCAAGCCCAAGCCGGTACCGCCGGTATCCCGGCTGCGAGAGCTTTCGAGCCGGTAGTAAGGTTCGAACACCCGCTCCAGATCCGCTTCGGGAATGCCCGGGCCGCTATCCCGAATGCGGATCCGCAGCTCATCGTCACTGTCTTCCACCGCAATCATAGCGCGGCCCCCGTAGCGCACGGCGTTCTCCAGCAGGTTGTTCAGGCAGCGCTTGATCTGCTGCGGCCTGGCGACGAGGGGCGCGGCGGCTTGTCCTTCCACCGTGACGTCGTGCCCCATCTCCCGCAGATCCTCCTGCAGGCTTTCCAGCAGCGCCGCGATGTCCACGGGCTGAGCCCGCTCGCCGCCGGCCGTGCCGCGCAGGAATTCCAGGGTGCGGGTGACCATGGTTTCCATCTCGCCCAGATCCTGCTCGAATTTGTTGCGCAGGGTTTCGTCGTCCAGGAGTTCCGCCCGCAGCCGCATGCGGGTGATCGGGGTTTTCAGGTCGTGGGACACGGCGGTGAGGACACGCACGCGCTCGTCGATGAACTGGCGCAGCCGGGTCTGCATGGTGTTGAAGGCGCGGGCGGCGCGGGTCACTTCAAGCGGGCCCGATTCCACCAGGGGCGGGCGATGGATGTCCCGCCCAAGCTCATCGGCTGCCGCGGCCAGCAGCTTCAGCGGCCGGGTCGCCCAGCGCACCGCTACCATGGAGACGATCAGTACGCCGCCCAGCAGCACCAGCAGGGAGAGCAAAAGCCGCTCGGGCAGATCCTCCGGCGTTTGTGCCAGGAAAGAGTCGAAGGTGACCCAGGGACCGTCGCGCAATTGCACCTGCGCCACGACGGCCAGACCGCGGCCCGGCTTGGGCAGGCCGAACCACTGGCCGGGGGGGATCATCGGCTCGGCACCGGGCGCGGCTCCCGGAGCCAAGCGCCTGTGGCCGTGGCCCGGGCCGCGATGCTCGGCCCTGAGGATGCGGATTGGCCGTGTGTCCCGCAGCAGGGTATTGAGCATAGTGGCGAAGCCGGCATCCCGGCCCTGGGCGTCCGGCTCCTTTTCCGCTTCCGGCGAAGGCTTGTCGGCAATCGAAACCCGCAACGGGGGCGTGTCCAGCACGGCGACGATGCGTGCCCGCTCGTCCGGTTCCAGCGTTTCCAGCAGACGCACGATGTCGGCGATGCGCTGGGCGGTCTGCATGCCGCTGCTGCGGGACATCAGCCGGTCGCGCTCGGCGAAATTGATCAGCGCGCTGAGCAGTTGGGCAAACACCAGGCCGCCCGCCAGGACCAGGACCAGCCGGCCGAACAGGGAGCGGGGAAACAGGCGCATCACGCTTCCCAATCGACGGCTGCGGCGAGTACGTAGCCCGCGCTGCGCACCGTCTTGATGATGGCCGGTTCGCGGGGATCTTCGCCGAGGCGGTGGCGCAAGCGGCTGACCAGCACGTCGATACTGCGATCGAAAGGCTCCGCTTCGCGGCCGTGGGTGAAATCGAGCAACTGGTCGCGGCTGAGCACGCGGTTCGGGTGATCCAGGAAGACCCGCAACAGGCGGTATTCCGCGCCGCTGAGCGCGACCACCACGCCCGACGGCGACAGCAGATCGCGCGTCACGGTATCCAGCTTCCACCCGGCGAAGCCGAAGCGCCGCGCCGTCTCCGGCTGCAGGTTCTGCGGCAGGCTGCGTGCACGCCGCAGCACGCCCTTGATGCGCGCCAGCAGTTCGCGCGGATTGAACGGTTTGGGCAGGTAATCGTCGGCACCCATTTCCAGGCCGACGATGCGGTCGGTGTCTTCGCCGCGGGCGGTAAGCATGATGATCGGAATGTCGGAACGGGCCCGCAGGTTGCGGCACAGGGTGAGCCCGTCTTCGCCCGGCAGCATCAGGTCGAGGACGATCAGGTCGATCCGCTCCTTGTCCAGCGCGGCGAGCATGGCCTTGCCGTCCGGCACGGCGCTCGCTTTCAGGCCATTCTTGACGAGGTAGGCGTGGAGGAGGGCGCGGATTTCGGCGTCGTCATCGACGATCAGGATGTGGTCCGTCGTTTCCATGACCGTATTAAAGCGCGGCCGGAACCAGGATGGCGAGATTGCCGACCGGGGATTTGTAACCCACTGTGTCCGCGATCCTCGACGACAAGGAGCGTTACCAAAACGCCCCGGCCGGACATCGACGCGTTACCCGGGGCGGGTGTAATGGCAAGCGTGGCAGCACCGGCGGACAATCGAAGGAGAGGAACCATGAACACGACGCGCAATTCGATCTACACCCTCATCGCTGCAGTGGGTATCGGGATTTCTTTTGCCGCCCAGGCACAGGCGCCCTGCGGGCAGGGGATCGGCGCCGCGCCATGTGGTGGAGCAAGCATGGGGCCGGGAATGGGGCGTTGGATGGGTCCGGGGATGGGGTCAGGCATGGGTCCGGGGATGGGTCCGGGGATGGGCCGTGGAATGGGACCGGTCATGGCCAGCGTGCCGGGCAACTGCATCGGCCCGGGGAATCCACCTCCCGGAAACGCGGCCGCCGGGTTGGCGCAACTGCGATCCCAATTGCGTCTGGCGCCGAATCAGGAACCGGCCTGGAGCGCCTACGCGGCCAAGGTCCAAGCCCAAGCGGACAACGTCAACGCGATGCGCCAGGTGCGGCCGGGTGCGTCCATGAACCCGTCGCAACGCCAGGCATTCCACGATTCGATGATGAAACAGCGGGCGGCCGAGAATGGGGAGATCGCCAAGGCCGGGCAGGCCCTGGAAGCCGTTCTGAACCCGGCGCAACGATCGGCATTCGATGCCGCTTGTCCGCCGCCCGGGGTACGGCCGGGAGCGCCGGGGCGCCGGTGGTAATTCGCTACGGCGATTTGGCCGGACAAAAGTTATCTGGGGCGGGTGGCGACGCCCCAGTGGATTCCCGCTGACGCCCGCGGGAATGACGGTGAAGGTCATGGGCGGGATCGGCCGGCCGATTCGGCTGTCCGCCATCGCCTCACGCCAATTCGGTTTCGCGGGCCGTCGGGCCGATCTCCAACGAGGCTTTTCTCGCTGAACCTTGCGCGCCAGTGTTGCCTTCGCGCCAACACCCCGTGACGCCAATCGGAAACATCGCCGGGCCTTGCGACAAAATTTGCCCGTGGCCGGTCGCCCAAACCCTGCACAACCATCACTAATTCAGCGAGTTGGCCGAATCTAGCTTGCGGGCGCGGAGTTTGCTTAACGATAAGGGAGGACGACACCCGAGAGAGGCCCGACATGTTTCCCTTGACCCAGCACACCCTGCAGCGCGAAAACGACGTCTATCGCGGCAGCGGCGGCATCAGCCAGGAAAACCGCGGCGTCGGATTCCGCCCGGCGTTCCTCGACACGCGCACGCTCAGCATCCATCCGTCCCGCTTCGCCGACGGCCGGCCCGCGCCGTTCCATTCCATCGACGGGCTGCCCGATGCCCTGGTGCTGGAGCGCGACCCGGGCGGCCGGGTCATCGCTGCCCACCCCAGCGTGGTGTCGGGATTCGAGCGGGATGGGCGCTTCTACACCCGCGACGAAGCGGCCGCCAGCGTGTCTTCGTGTCATTGATCTGCCGGGGAGCGCAGCGGCAAACGCGGCCCCGCCCGCGCCGCGTAGCCGCCTAATCGACCGCAGGTAGCGGTTCGATCAAGCCTTCGTCGTCGTTCCTGACCGCATTGACCCGGGTGCTGACGGGAAAAACCTCCAGATCGCTGCCGTCGTAGGGCCGCAGCAGGGCGGCCGGATCCGGCGTTTCCGCATTCGCCTGCCCGAGCCATTTCTCATAGTCCCGTGGCGCTACGATGGCCGGCATGCGGTTGTGGATAGGCTCCATCGCCGCGTTGGCGTCCGTGGTGACGATGGTGAAGGTTTCGACCGTTTCACCCTGGAGGCTGGTCCAGGACTCGTGCAGGCCGGCTACCGCGAACAACTCCCCATCGGTGCGGCGGACAAAATAGGGCTGTTTGCGTCCCGCTTCCCC
>JBAWHH010000677.1:0-1891 GCA_049593715.1 Rhodocyclaceae bacterium | reverse complement strand
CTGCTGTTGCGGCGCGATTCCGCGATGGAAAGACGGGCGAAGACCCCCGCCAGAATGGCAAGAAACGCTACGGCCGCAAGTGCGAGTTGAAGTGAGTTTCGCCGCCATTCAGCCAGAAAGTCGTTGTCAGCGATCGCAACGGCGACAAAAAACGGGAAACTGCCTATTCGTCGGTAGCCGTAGATGCGCTGAATGCCATCGACGGGCGAAGTGATGTCGATGGTGCCATTTGGCCCCTGCTTCATGATCGCGTGGCGTACCGGCAGTTCTGGGGCAGGCTGGTTGTCGACCGCCACCGGACCGGGAAAACGAACCACCAGAGCACCGTTCTCTATCCGCCGCAGCGCCACCACGCCATCCTTGCCGAGGTTAATTTGGCCAAATTGCTTGTGGAGCACAGACACGTCGATCGCGGCCACGGCGACACCGAGAAAGCGCAGGTCGGCACCGAGTATCGCCTTCGCGGCCCACATCGCGACGCGTCCGCTAGACCGGCCCACGGCGACATCGGAAAACACCGTGGCAGTGGTCGGCTCGTTGCGTAGTTTCTGGAAAAAGGGGCGATCGGCGATGTTGAAGGCGGCCTCCCCTTCGACGCTGGAGTAAAGTCGGTTTCCGCCGGCATCAAAGTAGCGCAGCGCGGATACTGAAGGAACGCCCGTGACGCGCGATTGGAGCCATCGGGCAATCTGCAGCTCCCATCGGCCGACCGCGTCTTGATGCATAGCATCGGCGTCGATCTCCCGGACCATGGCCGAGACGGCGCGATCGGCGGCATCGAATTCGGTTTCGAGCTTCGACTCGAGCACCAGCGCGAGGTTGCCGGCGTCGGTCAGCGCTGATCCTTTCGCAGCCCCCTTCGAGGCCAGGATCTGGTAGCCCATCAACGCCAGAAAGAGAACCGCAATACTCAGGAACAGCGATCCGTACTGACCAACTCTCAAACCACGAAGGGCAGGTTTGGCCCCGGCATTGTCGGTTTTCATGTTTGGGTATCAGAGCCGAGCGGGATTCCGTCAACGATACCCCCATTCGCATGGCGTTCGGGCACAGCCAGCGTCTGTTGCATCCGCTGAGGCTCCCTGAAGCCTTTTGTGGATCGGCGTCGTAGCGGAACATGCCAAAATCCAGACATTCCCGGCATTGCGAGCCTACTCCGACGGCCTCGCCATCCACGACAGCAGCGTCTCGAACAGTCTGTCGGGATCAACCGGCTTCGTAATGAAGTCGTTCATGCCAGCCTCCAAGCACCGCGCCCTGTCCTCGACGAAAGCGTTGGCTGTCATTGCCAGGATAGGAACCGTTTCACCATTGGGTAACTGTCGAATCCGCCTCGTCGCGTCCAGACCGTCCATGTTGGGCATTTGCATATCCATTAGAATCAAGTCGTAGCGGTTCTGGGCGACCAGATCGACCGCCTCCACGCCGTCTTCGGCCACGTCAATCGCTTGCCCGATGTCTTTCAGCAACTCGAGAGCGACCATCTGATTGATGGGCTCATCCTCCACCAGCAGTATGCGCTGGCCACTATAGCTGTCCCGGATGACCTCTTCAGCCGCACCAATCGTGGATGCGGTGGCCTCCGCGCGATCCGACGCACCCTTCCTCAATCGAGCGGTAAGCCAGAACGTGCTGCCAGAGCCCATGCAGCTTTCGACGCCCGCGTCGCCACCCATCAATTGGGCGAGCTTCTTCGTAATGGCCAGTCCCAGCCCCGTACCCCCGTACTTGCGTGCAATCGAGTTATCCGCCTGCTCAAAGCTCGAAAAGAGCCTCGGGACGACATCTGGCGCGATGCCGATGCCGGTATCCAGCACCTCGAATCGGACCTTCACCTCCTGGTTCGACTCCTCTTCGAGCCGGGTCCGCAGCGTGATGCTTCCACTGTTGG
>JBAWHH010000676.1:0-4778 GCA_049593715.1 Rhodocyclaceae bacterium | reverse complement strand
GCAGGGGCCGATCCTGCGTCCCGCATCTGCCACCCTTGGCGCCTTGCCAGCCAGCCTGCAAGCCACACACTCGGGCGCGTCCAACTGAGGTTTCTAGGTTGAAAACGAAGGACGGGCGAAGGTCGGCTTTTTGCCCACCCTCGCCCGAATTTCCTTAGCCCAATCCGGGGAATCGAGGTTCGCAGCGCGCTGGCTGGATTCAGCGGCTGCCGTCGAACTCCTCGTCCCTCCCTCCACGCCTGTCGCCGCACGACTCGAAGCGGGCAATCTGGGGCAGCAGCAGGTTGGGAAGATCCTCACCGTCGAACGCGAACACGAAAAACTTGTTCGGGTTATCCGCTCCCTGGGGATGATCGCCGTCCGTGACGGTGGGCAGGAAATCGTTGTCGTTGGCGATGAACAGGGTGTGCCGGGTGCGGCCGGCCTGAGTCACGCTTGGCCCGAAGGCCATGCCTTCAATCTTGGCCGGTATGTCGACACTGGCGATTCCCGCCGCGTTGAATGCAGCCACCAAATCCAGGAACAAATTCTTGCCGACCGCTTTGCCGGCGAGATTGGCCGCACCGCTGAGATGGCTGACTTCCGCCGCGCCGTCGAGGTCAATGTGATAGAGGCGTTTGAAGCCGGCAGCGGAATCGTCGCCCAGCCCTTTGCCATCCCGTTCGTCCACCAGGAACTCGTGGTCATTCACGGCCAGGATTTCGCTCACCGAACCGTATTTCGGCTTGGCAGCCGTCCCGGTGTTGGTAAGTTCGTAGGCGTATTGCCGCACCGCGCCAGAAGCCACGTCGATCCGCACGATGCGCACGTACGGTGCGCTGGTGCCACCGTCCTGCAGCAGCGGGCTCTGCATGATTCCATACAGGGTAGAGCCGTCGGGGGAAATGGCCAGGCCCTCCATGCCCTTGTTGGCAACCCGGCCGCTGGTATTGGCCGCGATTTCGCTGTCGCCGACGGCGCTCAGCTTGGCGGCGCCGAAGCTTTCCGGCAGCTTGAAAGCGCGCAGGCGCTGGCCGCTACGGCGATCGAACTGATAAACGTAAGGGCCGTACTCGTCGCTGATGAAGACGGTAGCGCCGTTGGGTGAAACGCGGATGCCTTCCGGATCGAGGCGCCCGTTGTTCGGGTTGAGCGAACTGCGCCGCCCATCGAAATTGTCGGATCGGCCGGAAAAGTAGTAGCGGCGGGATTCGGCGTTCAGCGCCGGCGCGCCGCCGGGAGCGTAGGCAAGCCGGGTGCGACTGTGGAGCAGAGTCGTATCGCGCAGCATGGGGGTCAGAACGAACGGCAGCGGCGCGCCCGCCTCGCTCGGCGCAAGGCTCAGACTCAGGGTCTGGAATCGCGGAATGTACGAAGTGGTGTTGTCGATGGCCGCATCGTAGGCGGTGGCGTTCGGCCCGCGGTCGGGCAGCGCAAGGAAGGTGTTGCCGCCAGCGTATGCCAGGCCCGAACCGAGCCCACCGAGCCGGTTCCCTGCGACGCCGTTTTCGAGGGGCGTGGCCGATTCCCACGCCAGGTCTTCATATGCGCCATTGACGCTGCCGATGGCAATCAAATTCACTTCGGCGTATGCGGCCGGTAATGCGCCTTGCAGAGCAAGCGACAGCGCGGCGATCTTGAACCTATTCATCGATTGTCTCCGTCGGGACAGTTGGGCAGGGAAAGATTTTGTTGCCGGATTGTTACCGGAACATTGCTGCGCCTTCGCGAGCCCGAGGCTCGGATCTCACCGCCTCGGGCGAATCGGCAAGACGGTCAGGGGCGGCGCAAAACTGGGCGAAGAGCTGCGGCAGGACATCATGCCCCACGTGGGCGGCCAGAAGCCTGCCGCGTGGGGAGAAGCGACATCGACGGGTCCAGCGGCGCCAGTGGTCCTTGACCAGGGGCAGCCGGCATGCATCGCGCAGCCCGTCGAAGCGCTCGTGTTTTGCGCGCCTGAAACCTGGAATAGGCCGTGCCAAACGAATTTTCAGGAACTCGGTGGCGTCGGAAGCCAATTCGCGGCCGCCACCGTAGGGGAAGTTGTTGTCGTTGATGACGAGCAGGGTCTCGGCGTCCAGGATCAGCACGTCCTCGATGGTGACGTAGGGGAAGGTGAAGCGGGTCTTGCCGTCGCCATTGAGGTCGTCCGGGTCGGCGATGTTCATCAGGTCCACCAGTTCGGTCTTCTTGACGGTGCCACCGTCGGCGACGCCTTTGATGTCGGCGATGTAGATCTTTTTGAACGGCGTGCCGCCGGTCGCCGTTGCGCCGTTGCGCTCGATGACCAGGAAGCGGTGGTCGTCGATGGCGGTCATGTCGCCGATATTGGTGCCGGCGGGGTCCAGCGGATAGAAGTAGGTGACGCCGGTATAGGCCTCGCTCTCGATGTCGAACTCGCTGATGCGCAGCGTGTTCGCGGCATCCCCGACGACCGGCTTTTCGAGCAGGGTGTAAAGCTTGTCGCCGCTCGCGTTGATCGCCATGCCTTCGAAGCCGCCCGAGCCCGGCAAGTTGGCGACCGCGTTTCCGGCCACGACGTCCTTGTGCTGCGGGGCATAGACGCCGGGCAGGGGAATTTCGCTGCGCAGGACGGTGCCGGAGAGATCGGTCTTGACCAGGTACGGCCCGAACTCGTCACCGAACCAGAGGTTGCAGCTCTTGTCCTGGCGAGCCGATTCGATGTCGAAGTCCGCTCCGGTGAGCAGGCGGCCGAACCTGATGGATGGATCGACCTTTGCCTTGAGGGGATCGCTGTAATAGTTGTCGTATTCGGCCTGGATCGGGATGCCCAGCTTGTGGTTCGCGTCGTTCAGCGTCAGGCGGCTCGGGTGGGCGAAGTTGGCCAGCGGCGTGCCCGTCAGGTAGTTGCTCGCGCCGACCGTGCCGCTGCCACCTTTGGCCGTCTTGAAGTCGGGGCGCACGCTGTACAGGCGCAGCAGCGCATCGGCGGAATTGCCCTGCGCGCCGAAACCGTTGTCCGTCATCACAACGAAGCTGTCGTCATCGGCGCCGGGCAACACAGCGGAGAGGCCCTGAACCGGCTGCAGGTTTTCGTAGGGCGGCAGATTGGTGCCATAAGGGTTGGCCGCGGCGAACTGGCCCGAGGTCGGACCGTCGGAAAAGGTGGCAGCCGGCATCAGCGCCCAGCCGACCAAGGTGTTGCCGGCGGCGAAGGCGGGGGCGGAAAGGGCGGCTGCGAGGGCGAGCAACAGGGGCTTGCGCATCGTCTTCATGGCAGGTCTCCGGAAGAAGGGGGAATGTCGGCGCCGGAGGACGGTACGGAGTCCTGCGGCGCGGCTCGTCTAGGCTAGGGGCGAAATGTTTCAGGACCATGCCATTGGCCGGCGTCGTTCCCGGCCGAAGTCGCCAACCCGCGCGCGGCGGATGGCGCGGTGTCAGGCGGGCATGCGGTCGCGAACCCCCATCGTTTCCAGCGTTTCGGCGACGACGCTGACCGCATCGCGAATTTCCGCCAGACCGATGGCGCCGATGCAACCCATGCGGAACGTGTCCACCGCAGTGAGCTTGCCCGGATAGAGAATGAAGCCCCGCTGGCGCACCCGCTGGTAGAAATCGCTGAACCGGTAGGCTGGGTCTCTGGGAGCATGGAAGGTCACGATGATCGGCGCCTGCACGCCGTCGGCGAGAAACGTGCGCAGCCCCAGGGCGCGCATTCCGGTGACCAGCGCGTCACAGTTGGCGCGGTAACGGGCGAGGCGCGCGGGCTGCCCGCCTTCAGCGAGGAACTGGTCCACCGCCGCCCGCAGCGCGACGACGACGTGGGTCGGCGGCGTGAAGCGCCACTGCGTGGTCTGCTCCAGGTAGCGCCACTGGTCGTGCAGATCCATCGCCAAGGAATGGCTGTTCCCCGCGGCGCGCTCCAGCGCCTGCCGGCGGGCGATGACGAAACCCATGCCCGGTACCCCTTCCAGGCACTTGCCCGACGCCGCCACGACGGCATCGATCGGCGAGCGGCGCAGGTCGATGTCGATGGCGGCAAAAGAACTCATGGCATCCACGACCAGCCGCCGGCCCCGGGCGGCGACAACATCGGCGATCCGCTCCAGCGGATTGAGGATGCCGGTGCCGGTTTCGCAGTGCACCAGGGCAACATGGCCGATGGTGGGATCGGCGGTCAGGGCGGCGGCAACGGCTTCGGGATCCACCGCCTCGTCCTCGGCGAAAGGCAGCACCACCGGCTCGCGGCCGAGGTATTCGAGGATGCGTACGATGCGCTGGCAGTAGGCGCCGTTGTGGGGCACCAGCACCCTGGCGCCGCGGGTCGTCAGGGTTCCCAGGGCGGCTTCGACGGCGAAAGTGCCACTGCCCTGCAGCGGGACGCAGACGTGGCTGTCGCGGCCATGGGCAATGTCGACGAGATCGGCGCAGAGGGTGCCGGTGATGGCGTTGAAAGCGCCATCCCACGAGCCCCAGTCGCGCAGCATCGCCGCCTTGGTGGTGGCCGAGGTGGTGAGGGGGCCGGGGGTCAGCAGGATCGGCTCGCGGTCGACAGCGTGGGTCATGGTCTTCTCGGGGTCAGGGCACGATGGCGGCGCGCAGCACGCGCCGCTCGGCGGCATCGCGCATGGCCTCGCCCACCTGGGCAAGGCTGTATTTGCCGTCCACCAGTTCATGGAAGGGAAAACGCTCGCGGTTGGCGACGACGAACTCCAGCGCCTGCAGCAGATGGCGCGGGTGATAGTTGTGGACACCGCGCAGGGTGAGCAGCTTGCGCAGCAGGCGGTTGGCGTCGACGGTCACGTTGGCGTCCGGATTGACCACCCCGCCCAGGACGT
>JBAWHH010000675.1:0-3320 GCA_049593715.1 Rhodocyclaceae bacterium | reverse complement strand
AACGTCAAGGATCCTTACGACCCAGTTCAGAACCTCCGCGGTGGAATGCGCTACTTGCGCTGGCTGCTGGCTTACTTTCGTGGCGACGTGACGTTGGCCGCCGCCGGATACAACGCCGGAGAGGGTGCAGTCGATCGCTACCGCGGTGTTCCGCCTTTCCCAGAGACAAAGGCCTATGTCGGAAGGATAGTGGGGGCCTTCAAGGACACATACCACCCTTACGACCCAGCGGTAACCGCTCCGTCACCGGAACTAAGACGAATGAAACAAATAAGTGGTCCGCTAGTTCCTGTCCGGGACACAAAAAACCCGGCCAAACCAGAATTGGTCTCCGATCTCGGCCAACCGATCAGGCGCTGACCAGAAAAACGAAGTTGGAGCCTGCACACGGCAACCCACAAAAATCCAACTTCGTTGCTCCAAGGAGCATCAACGTCTCGTGCGCTCCGGGCTGAACGCGGCGTGTCCCCGAGCGAAGGACGAAGGTTGTGCCGCTGCCTCGTCAGTTTTCTCCTGAGCAAGCTTGACGATCGCTACGGAGATATTGTCCCCCTGACCACCTGCACGGCCGCGAGCCCGCTCGATCAAGATCTCCGCCGCGCGCCGAGGGCTATGCAGGGCGAGGACGCCCCCCAGTTCCGGGTCACTGAAGTGGCCCCACAGCCCGTCCGAGCACATCAGAAAAACGTCGTCCGTGTCCAGAGGGGCAGTCTCGCCAAAATCGAGC
Organism: Rhodocyclaceae bacterium; assembly: GCA_049593715.1. Lineage (GTDB taxonomy): Bacteria > Pseudomonadota > Gammaproteobacteria > Burkholderiales > Rhodocyclaceae > JBAWHH01. Next base: position 2,593 of record JBAWHH010000675.1, on the reverse strand, counting down.
CTCGGATCGCGATCGCCTCCGAGACAATGTAGCAACACATTCCGCTGAGGATGGTTTAGCGCCTGCTGGGCGCTGATCTTCCCTTGCCGCTGCAATTCGGCCACATAGGAATGGTCGGATGTACGCGACGACAGCTTCTCTCGCCGAAAATGGTAAATCCTTGAGTCGCCGCAATGGGCCCAGTCGACTCGCCCTGGCTGGAGCAACAACAGTGCGGCCGTGGTGTGAGGATCCTGCTCGGAAGTAAACCGGCTCAACTTGATGGCCAGATGCGACTCATCAAGCACCGCGGTCAGCATGTTCCGCGCCGGCTCCGAGCGCGGGGAAAACTCACTGAAAATCTGACGCGCCTTGTGGATCACCTGCTCTGCAGCGATCGCACCACCGGAATGCCCACCCATGCCATCCGCAAGCACCGCCATCAACAGGCCGGAAATCTTGGGGTGGGGAAAGATCGCGAGACGGTCCTGCTGTTCGACTCTGTCTCCAAGATGTTGGGCAACGCAAGCATCTACTCTGAAAGGCATAAGCAACTCTCCGCCACCGCACTGTATTACGGCGCCCATCTCCGCGACGCGGATTCATTCACGAACGCTTGTCGGTTTGTTACGGCGGGCCAGAGTCCGACTGGAGGAACTGGGGGCGATCTCCCTCAATGCACCCAAGCCTTGGCCGGGCCGGCGATCCGGAACAGGGCGCAAACGAGCCTCTTGCCGAATGTTCGTTTTTGTGCGACTATGTATTATTTACACACATATTCGATCGCTTATTCTCTGGTGAATGTACGTGGCTGCCTACCCGAACCAACCTGCCTATCCTCGGTGCCCTGACACAATATTGATCGCCCGGCCGGCCCCGTTTCGATCCCCGGCAAGAGCGTTGTGGATCAGGTGGGATTCGCGGCCAAACGACGTGCTTCCCGATTCGCGACCGCCACAGTCGAGGCGGCGAGACTGAAGCGGGCCCAGATCAAAACGGGGACGCCATCGCGATGACCCAGCATCTTGCAGACCGTCGTCTAGAATTGATCATGTCGGTCCTAACAACCCGGGGCGAGTGCCGCACGCGTCAGTTGGCCGAGCAATTCCAGCTCTCGGAAATGACCGTGCGGCGGGACTTGCAAGAACTCGAAGCGCGCGGCCTGCTGCGGCGCGTCCACGGCGGCGCCGTTCTCCTGAACCGCGACGTCGACTACTCCGTGCGCCTTCAGCATGATCAGGCGCAGAAACAATCCATCGGCCGTGCCGCCACCCAGTTGCTCAGGAGCGGGCAGACCGTATATCTCGACGCGGGTACCACGGCACTCGAACTCGCCCGAGCCATCCGTGCCGGCCTGCACCACGTCACCCACCTGCGCCTGGTCACCCACGGCATCACCGTGGCCACCGAACTGGCCGGTCAAACTCCTTACAGCCTGGAACTGATCGGCGGCGAGGTTTACCAGAATGCCCTGAGCACGGTAGGGCCGAGTGCCCTGGCGCAGATCGGCGGCCTGGAGATCGACATCTTCTTCATGGGTGCGGGCGGAGTCGATACCGCCATGGGGTGGACCAATTCCAACCATGTCGAATCCGTGGTCAAGCGGGCGGTCATCGAGCGAAGCAAGGTCGTGTGCGCAATCGCCGACAGCGCCAAATGGGGCCAGCAGTCCTACGCCCCCATTGTTCCTTTCGGCGCGGTCTCGCGCTGGATCGTCGATAGCGGGCTCCCGCCAGAGGCTATCGAGGCTGCCCGTAGTGCCGGTGTCGCCATCACGTTCGCAGACAGTTCCTGAGCAGCCATATCGAGCGCCAAGCCTCGCCTGATTTCTATACAAGAGCCGCAGCGGCCAGCCGGCGAAGGTCCACCATCGCAGTGTCGCATCGCAGAGGAGGCAGCACATGATCACCTTAGGCAAGGAAAGCATCCGGCTCAACGCCCAGGCCCGCGACAAAACCGAGGCCATCCGCCTGGCCGCCAGTTTGCTGGTGGACAACGGCAACATGCGTCCTGGCTACATCGAGAGCATGCTGCTGCGCGAGAAAGTCGCCAACACCTACCTGGGCAACGGCATCGCCATTCCCCACGGCCTGCCGAAAGACCGGGAGCTGATCCTCCAGACCGGCATCGCCGTCACCCAGTTTCCCCAAGGCGTGCCCTGGAACGCCGGGGAGATCGTCCACCTTGTCGTCGCCATCGCCGCCCGCTCCGACGAACACATCGAACTGCTGGCGAACCTCACCGACGTGCTGGATGACGCCGAAACCGTGCGCCGCCTTGCCCAGACCGCCGACGCGACCGACATCATCGCCCGCCTCACCCAGCCGCGCAGCGCCCAGCCCGCCGCGCCTGCCGCCGTGGAGGAAGGCGATTTCGCCAAGTGGGTGGATGTCGCGCTGATCGGCAGCACCGGCCTGCACGCCCGTCCGGCAACGGCCTTCGTCGAGATCGCCAAACAGTTTCAGGCGGAAGTCCGCGTGCGCCACGTCAGCAAAGTCGCCAACGGCAAGAGTCTGGTTTCCCTTCTGAAGCTCGGTGCCGACGAACACGCCAGTATCCGCATCATGGCCCGCGGCATCGACGAAGATGCCGCCCTGGCAGCCCTCGTCGCCGC
>JBAWHH010000674.1:0-2718 GCA_049593715.1 Rhodocyclaceae bacterium | reverse complement strand
GCTACGGCGACGCGATGTTCATCACCAGAAAAGCATGACCTCCATCAACGGTTTTGAGATCCTCGGCACGGACGGCGCTGCGCGCCGAGGCCGGCTGACCCTGGCCCATGGCACGGTGGAAACGCCGACCTTCATGCCCGTGGGCACTTACGGCAGCGTCAAGGCGATGTCGCCCGAAGAGTTGCAGTCCCTCGGGGCGCAGATCGTACTCGGCAACACGTTTCATCTCTGGCTGCGGCCCGGGTTGGAGGTGATTGCTGCCCATGGGGGACTACACCGTTTCATGGGATGGAACGGGCCGATCCTGACTGATTCGGGCGGTTTTCAGGTCTTCAGCCTCGGCGCGCTGCGCAAGATCACGGAGGAGGGCGTCAAGTTCGCGTCGCCGGTCAATGGCGACCGGCTTTTCCTCACGCCCGAAGGGTCGATGGAGATCCAGCGCACGCTCAATTCCGACATCGTGATGATCTTTGACGAATGTACGCCTTACCCGGCCGATCACCAGCAGGCGGCAGATTCGATGCGCCTTTCCCTGCGCTGGGCGGAGCGCAGCCGCAAGGCCCACGAGGGCAATCCGAATGCGCTATTCGGTATCGTCCAGGGCGGGATGTTCGAGGATCTGCGTGATGAATCGCTACGTGAACTGGAGCGCATCGGTTTCGACGGTTACGCCGTGGGCGGTTTGTCGGTGGGGGAACCCAAGGAGGACATGGCGCGCATCCTTGCCCACACCGCGCCGCGCCTGCCGGCGGCCAAGCCTCGGTACCTGATGGGCGTGGGCACGCCCGAGGACATCGTGCTGGCGGTCACCCGCGGCATCGACATGTTCGACTGCGTTCTGCCGACCCGCAATGGGCGCAACGGCTGGCTTTTCACCCGCCGCGGCACGGTCAAGATCCGCAACGCCGTGCATGCCAAGGACGACGGGCCGCTGGACCCGGACTGCGGCTGCTACACCTGTAGCAACTTCACCCGCGGCTACCTGCATCATCTGCAACGTATCAATGAGATCCTCGGCGCCCGGCTCAATACGCTGCACAACCTCTTCTACTACCAGCAACTCATGGGGGAACTGCGGGAGGCCATCGCCGCCGGACGCCTGGCGGATTATGTCTCCGCTTTCCGGGAGCTGCGCCGGGCCTCCTGATACAATTGCATGTTTTTTTCTGTAACGATTGGAGTGCAACGTGTTGATTTCCAATGCTTATGCCCAGGCTGCGGCGGCCTCTTCCGACCCCATGCAGGGGCTCATGGGCCTGCTGCCCATCATTCTGATGTTCGTGGTGCTGTGGTTCCTCATGATCCGCCCGCAGATGAAGCGGTCAAAGGAGCACAAGGCCATGGTGGAAGCCATCGCCAAAGGCGACGAAGTCGTGACCCAGGGCGGCGTGGCGGGCCGGGTGACCAAGGTTGGTGAGAACTTCATCGGCCTGGAAGTGGCGCCCAACGTGGAAATGGCCGTCCAAAAAGGCGCGGTCGCAAATGTGCTGCCCAAGGGTACTCTCAAGTCCCTGTAGCCCTCCGGCGCTGGCGTGATCCGGCGGCGTCCGCCGCCGGGTTCCGATGCGCTCCGCCAATTCGCGAGTCTCAATCCATGAACCGCTACCCGCTCTGGAAGAACGCGATCGTGCTGCTGACGGTCGTTCTCGGTCTGCTCTACACGCTGCCGAATTTTTACGGCGAGGTGCCTGCGGTGCAGGTGTCCAGTGCCAAAGCCACGGTCAAGGTCGATGGCGTCATCCGCCAGCGCGTGGAAGATGCGCTCAAGAGCGCCGGCATCGACACCCAGGGCGTGGCTGCCGACTTGAACAGCGTGCGTGCCCGCTTCGCCGACCCCGATACTCAGATCAAGGCCAAGGATGCCATCGAAAAGGCACTCAACCCTGATCCGCAGGATCCGACTTACGTCGTCGCCCTGAACCTGCTTTCGAGTTCGCCGCATTGGTTGAGCGCCGTGCGCGCGCTGCCCATGTACCTCGGGCTGGATCTGCGCGGCGGCGTGCACTTCCTGCTTCAGGTGGACATGCGCGGCGCTCTCACCAAACGGCTGGATGCGACCGCCGCAGACCTGCGTACGCTGCTGCGGGACAAAAGCATCCGCCATGGCGGCGTGAATCGGGAGGGGATGAATATGACCATCCGTTTCCGCGATGCCGAGACCCGCGACAAAGCCAAAGCCGTGGTGGCGGACAATCAGCCCGATCTGCTGTTGGAAGAGCGCCAGGATGGTACCGATTTCAAGCTGGTTGGCGCCCTGTCGCAACCGGCCCAGATTCGCATACAGGAAGGGGCCCTGAAGCAGAACATCCAGACGCTGCACAACCGGATCAACGAACTGGGCGTGGCCGAGCCGGTGATCCAGCAGCAGGGCGCGGACCGCGTGGTGGTCCAGTTGCCCGGTGTGCAGGACACGGCCAAGGCCAAGGACATCCTCGGCCGCACCGCCACGCTGGAAGTGCGCATGGTGGATGAGACGCCGGGCATGCTGGAGCAAGCGCTGCAGGGACAGATTCCCTTCGGCGATGAGCTATACAAAGAGCGCGGCGGCGTGCCGATCCTGCTCAAAAAACAGGTGGTCTTGACGGGTGACCGCCTTACCGATGCCCAGCCGGGGTTCGACAGCGACACCCAGGAGCCCGCCGTTCACCTCACGCTGGATTCCGCCGGTGCGCGCATCTTCAAGGACGTGACGCGGGAGAACGTCGGCAAGCGCATGGC
>JBAWHH010000673.1:0-3541 GCA_049593715.1 Rhodocyclaceae bacterium | reverse complement strand
GAGAGGGACATCGCGGCTTCACCCGTCGACGCCGCCCAGCTTGGTGGCCTGATCGTGCGCATCGCCGACGGCACCATCTCCAACAACATCGCCAAGAAAGTGTTCGACGCACTGTGGAACGGCGAGGGTGCCAGCGCCGACGAAGTCATCGACAAGCAGGGCCTCAAGCAGATCACCGACACCGGCGCCATCGAGAAGATCATCGACGAAGTGCTCGCCGCCAACCCGAAATCGGTAGAGGAATTCCGCGCCGGCAAGGAGAAAGCCTTCAACGCGCTGGTCGGCCAGGCCATGAAAGCCACCAAGGGCAAGGCCAATCCGCAGCAGGTGAATGAACTGCTGCGGGCGAAACTGGGCTCATAAGGGAAAACGCGGATCCTCCGATCCGCGTTCGCCGGCCCCTCGCCGGGTGGTGGAAGCCTCGCTGCAACTCAATCCAGCCGCCCTCGCCTTTCCATCAGTTCCAGGATTCGCTGCGTGAGGATCAACTCCATCGCGTAGGGCATCTTGCCGCCGGGAATCACCAGGGTGTTGAACCCGGTGATCGTCGAGTCCTCGATCAGCCCCTTGAGGCGCAGTTTGTATTCCACGTCGGGTTTTGGCTTGAGGAAATGGATCAGCACCAGACTCTGATCCAGCGTCGGCACATCGCGCGCACCGAAAGGGTTGGAAGTATCCACCATGGGGATGCGCTGGAAATTGATGTGGGTGCGCGAGAACTGCGGAACGATGTAGTGCATGTAGTCGTACATGCGGCGATGGATCGTGTGCATCACCTCTTCCGGCTTGTAACCGCGCTCGACGGTGTCGCGGTGGATTTTCTGGATCCATTCCAGATTGACTGTCGGCGCCACCCCGATCAGCAGATCCACATGCTCGGCCATGTTCACCTCATCGGTGACGACGCCCCCGTGTAGGCCTTCATAGAACAGGAGATCCGTGTAAGGCGCGACGGTCTCCCACGGGGTGAAGGTTCCCGCTTCCTGGCCGTAGGGCGCGGCTTCCTCCTCGTTGTGCAGGTAATGCCGGAATTCCCCGGCTCCGGTTTCGCCGTAGCTCTTGAACAGGGCCAACTGGCGGTCGAACAAGTTCCCTTCCGGGCCGAAGTGGCTCAGGTTACGGTTCTCCTCGTTGGCAGACGCCAGTTCGCGTTTCATCTCCGCCCGGTTGTAGCGATGAAAGCTGTCGCCTTCGACGAAAGCCGCCTTGGCATTCACCCGTTCGAAAATATGCGCCAAGGCTCGCTTGACCGTCGTGGTACCGGCGCCGGACGAGCCCGTCACGGCGATGATGGGATGTTTTCTGGACATGGTTTTTTCTCTCCTCCTGGTGGAAGACGGCAGTGTCTTCCAGCCGAAGTTTAACCACATCTGATAGCGCCGCTTCCGTACCCCTGTCCACGGGAACGGACGGTAGCCTCCACACCACGGGGAAGCATGTCGAAGCCGGCGGCGGCGGAACCTTCTTGCGCAGCCCGAGAGCGCGGCTAACAGATGGACGTCCAACTGTTTGACAGCCGATACCGACTGCGATATTTTGCTTACCAGCCGGTCAAAAAGAACCGGACAAGCACTATATTCCACAAAAGGGGGATCCATGCACCGAGCGAACATTGGGCCGCCATCGCCACGGCCGCCCGGAATTCCGCCTGGCAGCAAGTGCCCGCTGCGGCGCTGACCGCCTCCTTTGCGGCCCGTGCCAGCTTCACGCAAACGCCGGCCGCCGCCCTATGATGCTGCTCCCAGCGGCGGTTCCGGGCGCACCAGCCGACGCACACCTACCGGTTTCAAAGGGACACGAACATGGCCAAGGCTCACGACATCGATGTTCAGACCTTCCTCGATGAACAACCGTTTTCCCCTTTCCAGTGGCTGATTCTCGGCTTGTGCTTCCTGATCGTGCTGCTGGACGGATTCGACACGGCGGCGATCGGCTACATCGCACCGTCCCTCGTCAAAGAGTGGGGCGTCACCAAACCGGCCCTGGCGCCGGTATTGAGCGCGGCGCTGTTTGGCCTTGCGGCAGGAGCGCTGGCCGCCGGGCCCCTGGCTGACCGCTTCGGGCGCAAGCGCGTGCTGCTGGTATCCGTCGCGGTGTTCGGCGCCGGGTGCCTGGCCTCGTCGTTCGCTGCCGACCTGGACCAGCTCACCCTGTTGCGTTTCGTCACTGGCCTGGGGCTGGGCGCCGCCATGCCGAACGCCGTGACCCTGGTCTCCGAATATTGCCCCGAAAGACGCCGCGCCCTGATCACCAACGCCATGTTTTGCGGCTTTCCCCTGGGTGCGGCTCTTGGCGGCTTCCTCGCCGCGTGGATGATTCCCAACTGGGGCTGGCGCAGCGTGCTGGCCTTGGGTGGCGCGATTCCCCTGATCCTGATGGTGCCGCTGCTGCTGTCGCTACCGGAATCGGTGCGTTACCTGGTCGCAAAGAACGCGGGGGTGGAGCGTATCCGGGCCGTCCTGGGCAGGATTTCCGCTTCGGTCGCCGACGCCACCGCCTTCGTGATGGCCGAACAGGTGGGTCGCAAGGCGTCCATCCTGGGCGGGCCGGCTGCGGCGCCCGCGCCCGGCGGTCTCCGCCTCGTGTTGTCCCGCAGCTATGTCGTCGCCTCCCTCATGCTGTGGGTGGCCTACTTCATGGGCCTGGTGATGTTTTACGCCCTGATCAACTGGATGCCGATCCTGTTCAAAGACGCAGGCGTGGAAGCCCAGCGCGCCACGCTCATCGCCGCCATGTTTCCCCTCGGCGGCGTCGGCGCCATCGTGTTCGGCTGGCTGATGGACCGCTTCAACGCCAACCGCGTCATCGCTGCCGGCTACGCATTCACCGCCGTTGCCGTCTATTTCATCGGCCAAACCGCGGGGAACGACGGGCTGCTGGTGCTGGCGGTGTTCGTCGCCGGCACGCTGCTCAACACGGCGCAGGCGTCCATGCCGGCGCTGGCGGCGGTGTTCTATCCCACCCCGGGCCGTGCCACCGGCGTGGCGTGGATGCTGGGCGTGGGGCGGTTCGGCGGCATTGCGGGATCGTTCCTTATCGCGGAACTGAGTCGCCGCCATCTCGGTTTCGACGAGATCTTCATGGTGGTGGCCGTGGCCGGGCTGGTTGCCTCGGCAGCGGTCCTCGTCAAGCAATACACCCATCCGGAGAAGCGCCGCACCGGCGCGCTGGTGGAAATCGATGCGGTTGGTCACTGATCGCCTGCCGACAACCCATGGTGCCGGGGTGAAACATGAATGCCGCTGAGTGCCTGCTATCGGTTGGCGCCGATGCCGCCATAGCCCTGGAATGCGCAGACGAGCGGCTGAGCTACGCCGCGTTGCGCGCCGCAGTGAGGCGGTCAGCGGGGGCGTGGCGGGAACTGGGTCTGCTGCCCGGCGACCGGGTAATCGTCTTCGCCCCCGACGGCATCGATTGGGTTATCGCTTATCTCGGCGCCATCTGGGCCGGCGGAGTGGCCATCGGCGTCAACGCCCGTCTTCCCATGGCGGATCTGGGGCCGATTCTCGCCGACGGCGAGGTGCGCTTCGTCTGGGCTGGG
>JBAWHH010000672.1:0-2044 GCA_049593715.1 Rhodocyclaceae bacterium | reverse complement strand
ACGCCACCTCGGCCTGATCCCGGCCAACGAGGCGCAGGCCGCCCAGGAACACATCCGCGCCATTGGCGCGCGCATCGCGCAGGGCGTCGACCTCGATCGGCTGCTCGACCTGACCGCGACGGCGGCGTTTCCCCCGCTGCCAGCGCATCTGGAGCGGCGGGTGCCCCAGCGGCCGGTGCGAATCGGTGTCGCCCAGGATGCTGCCTTCGGGTTCTATTACCCCGGCGATCTGGAGGCCCTCGGCGCCGCAGGTGCGCGGCTGGTGCCCATAAACACTTTGCGCGACGCGCGCCTGCCGGAGATCGACGGGCTGTTCATCGGCGGCGGATTCCCGGAAAGCTTCGCCGCGCAACTGGAAGCCAACGCCAGCCTTCGCGCCGACATCCGCAAGGCCATCGACGCTGGGCTGCCGGTTTACGCGGAATGCGGCGGCCTGATGTATCTCGCCCGCAGCCTGACCTGGCACGGCGAGACGCGGCGCATGGTGGGGGCGATCCCCGGGGATGTGGTGATGCAGACCAAGCCGGTGGGTCGCGGGTACGTGCATTTGAAGCCCACGGCGGCTCATCCCTGGATCGGCGCGGCGGTGCCGGCGGACGACGTCCGTTGCCATGAGTTCCACTATTCGAGCCTGGAGAACCTCCCGCCGGACACCCGGTTCGCCTACCGCGTGGTGCGGGGCCATGGCATCGATGGCCGGAACGACGGCGTCGTTCACCGCAACGTCCTCGCTTCCTACAGCCACCTGAGAGCGACTGCCGGCCATGACTGGGCCGAGCGTTTCGTCGCTTTTGTGCGTTGTTGCGCCCGGCAGGAGGATTGCCGGGCCTTGGAGGAACTGGCGGTCCCGGCATGAACCTTGTCCGGCAAAGCGCGATCCCATGCTCACGCCGCCGCACCGGATCGATTGGCGGCATTGTGGCGCGGCGGATTCGTGGCACCATCCGCGCTCCTTTCGCGGCGGTGCGCTGATAGCGCCGCCCCTGCCCTTTCCAACCGAATCCCGATAGGACTCTCGTGGAACGTTTCTCCCGCACCAAGAGCCGCATCCGCCCGCCCACCCGCGGCACCGTCTATATCGTCGGTGCCGGTCCCGGCGATCCTGATCTGCTGACGCTGAGGGCGGCGGAACTGTTGCAGGACGCGGAAGTGCTGATCTACGACAGCCTGATCACGCCGGCCGTGCTCGACATGGTGAATGCGCAGGCGGAGCGCGTCTATGTCGGCAAGGAGCGCGGCCACCACATCGTCCCCCAGGAGCAGATCAACGCCCTGCTCGTCGAGCACGCGCGCCGCGACAAGATCGTCGTGCGCCTGAAAGGCGGCGACCCTTATATGTTCGGCCGCGGCGGCGAAGAGGTGGAAGCCCTCGCCGATGCCGGCGTTGCCTTCGAGGTGGTACCGGGCGTGACCGCTGCGGCAGGCATCGCCGCCTATGCGGGCATTCCGCTGACCCATCGCGCGTTCGCCAGCTCCTGCGTGTTCGCCGCCGGCCATCTCAAAGACGGCAGCATCGATCTGGACTGGGAAGGGCTGGTGCGGCCGCGGCGAACACTGGTCATCTACATGGGGCTGCACGGGCTGCCGGTGCTGGCCGAGCAACTCATCGCCCATGGCATGCCTCCCGACACGCCGGCGGCCATCGTGCAGCGCGGCACCACGCCGCAGCAGCGGGTGGTCACCGGCACGCTGGCGACGCTGCCGCATCTGGCCGAGACGAAACGGCTACAGCCGCCCACCCTCATCATCGTCGGGGGCGTCGCGTCGCTGCAAGCGAAATTGACGTGGTTCGAGACGGAATCCGAACTGGAGTGATCTCGGCCTAAGACAACCGGCCTTTGGGCAGAAACGGCGCCGCGGCACTCTCCACCACGAACACGGCCGCCTCAACCCGAGAGGTGAGGTTGAGCTTGGCCAGGATGTGGCGCACGTGGAGCTTCACAGTGTCGTGGGAAATCTCCAGTTCCCGAGCGATCGCCTTGTTGGACATGCCCAGGGCGAGAAACTGGAGGATTTCTTTCTCCCGCGCGGTGAGGGCCTTCAA
>JBAWHH010000671.1:0-1989 GCA_049593715.1 Rhodocyclaceae bacterium | reverse complement strand
GGTCTCTTCGTTGGTGATCAGGTCGAGGTAGCGCTGGCGGTATTTCTGTTCCGTATCGGTGAGGCCGTGGAATTTCTCCGGCAGGGGGCGCAGCGCCTTGGACAAGAGCCGGATTTCGCTGCACTGCACCGTCAGTTCGCCGCTCTTGGTGCGGAACAGCGTGCCCACCGCGCCGACGATGTCGCCGATGTCCCAACGCTTGAAATCTGCATGGACCGCCTCGCCGGTGCGGTCGTTGGCGATGTAAAGCTGGATGCGGCCGGAAAGATCCTGGATGGTGGCGAAGCTGGCCTTGCCCATCACGCGCTTGAGCATCATGCGGCCGGCCACGCGCACCTCGACGGGCGTCGCGTCCAGTTCCTCGCGGGATTTCTCGCCGTACAACTCGTCCAGCTTGCCCGCCGTGTTTTCGCGGGCGAAGTCGTTCGGATAAGCGCGGCCGCTACGTCGCCATTCGGCGAGTTTCGCGTGGCGTTCGGCCACCAGGTGGTTTTCGGTCTGGGCAGGGGTTGCAGTAGGTTCGGTCATGATGTGGGCTTCGACAAAAGTGTTCCAAAAAAAGCGACGCGGAGGCCGAGCGCGGTGGCCGCCCGCGCCATGGTCTGGTCCGCGGTGGCGAGTTCGTCGGCCCCGCTCGCTTGCGCGGTGGCCAGATGCAGAGCGTCCAGCGTACGCAGGGGTAGTTCGGCCAGACGTTCGATCAGATGCCCGGCATCGACCCAGTGCTGGTCCGTGCCGGGCAGGACATGCAGCAGGCCATCCTGGATATCGATGCGGACTTCCGTCACCGCGGCCTGCTCGCGGTCGGCCGCGATGGCGCCGTCGCGCCGCTTGCGGGCCAGGGCGCTGCGCAGTTCCACCAGCGTCAAACGGCTGACGGCGGCTGGCACGAGCGCGGCAAGGTAATCGTCGAACGCGCTGCTGTTCGACTCCGGCACGTAGCGCTTCAACAGGGCGCTGGTATCCAGATAAACCAAGTCAGTCGCGCGCGTCGCGCCCCTCGCGGATCAGCACTTCGCTAGGCGTCGGCTGCGTCGGCATGGTGGCGCGGAAGGCAGCCAGCGAACGGAATTTCGGCCGTGGCGTTGCAGGCAGGATACGTGCGATGGGTTCGCCGTGGCGCACCACCAACACTTCGTCTGCCCCGGCAAACATCTGCTCGGGATGGGAAAGGCCTTCGCGGGCTTCGCGGATGGTGAGCGTCTTCATGGCGGGCAGATGTGACACAACAGCGCATATTGTGTCACGATCGACGAAGGCGGGCAATGCCGGGTCACAGGTAACCTTCCTGCTCGCCTTTTTCCCCGCGGTCGAGTATCCAACGCGCCAGTTCGGCGAGCGAACCGGGCAGGGGGCGCTGCATCAGGCTATCCAGCAGGCGCCGGTCGGCGGCAGTCAGAGATTGGCGGGTTTTCAGGCCGGCGAGGTCGTCGGCGGCCATGCGCCAGGGCTCCCAGGCGATCCCGGCCTCGTCCCAGGGCCGGGAGGCTTCGAGAGCGATGGCGATGCCCGCCGGGTCGGGGTCGCAGGCGATCTGCGCCGACGCTGGCGCGAGCGACAGCAGCTTCGCCATCGCGCCGCGCCACCAGGAAGGGGGATAACCCGGCAGCCAGACCACCCCGATGTCCGGCTCCCGCCGCCGGGCGACGCGCTCGAAGCTGGTCCGGTTCTCCACCAGCAGCCAGCGTGCCAGCTTGCCCCGGACGGCCGTGGCCTGGTCGAGGGTGGCGGGCGTCAGCGCGGCGAAATCGGGAAAGGCGGTCAACGGCAGTTCCCCTCCCGCCAGTTCGAAGGTGAGCGGCGCTGCGATCAGCAGCAGAGGCGTATGGCGCTCGATGCCGAAATCCGCCAGATCCAGTACCTCTTCCAGCCAGCGCCATTCCGCGTCCGTCACCGCCTTGGTGGTGCCGCGGGCGAACAGCGCGAAGTCGCGCCGGGTGCCGCTGCGCTGGTCGTCCCGCCAGCCGGAAAGGGCGAGCAGCAGTTCGC
>JBAWHH010000670.1:0-5320 GCA_049593715.1 Rhodocyclaceae bacterium | reverse complement strand
CCCATGCGGTGCCCCGACACGTTCAGCACGTCGTCGATCCGCCCCATGATGGTGAAGTAGCCCGTCTTGGCATCGCGGATTGCGCCGTCACCCGCCAAATACAGCTTGCCGCTGAAATCCGCCGGATAGTAGGACTTCTTGAAGCGGTCCGGATCACCGTAGATGGTACGGATCATGGACGGCCAAGGTTTCTTGACCACCAGGAAACCGCCGTTGCCCCAGGGCACGTCCGTGCCGGTCTCGTCGACGATGGCGGCCTGAATGCCCGGGAACGGCAGTGTGCAGGAGCCCGGAACCAGGGGAGTGACGCCCGGCAGCGGCGTAATCATGTGGCCGCCGGTCTCGGTCTGCCAGAAAGTATCCACGATGGGGCAACGGCTGCTGCCCACGTTCTCGTAGTACCACATCCAGGCTTCCGGGTTGATGGGCTCGCCCACCGAACCGAGGATGCGCAGCGAGGACAGGTCGTACTTCTTCGGCGCCACGTTGGGCGATCCTTCGGAAGCCTTGATCAACGAGCGGATCGCCGTCGGCGCGGTGTAGAACACCGTGACCTTGTGATCCTGGATCATGCGCCAGAAACGGCCCGCGTCAGGGTAGGTCGGCACACTCTCGAAGACGATTTCGGTGGCGCCGCAGGCCAGCGGGCCATAGGTGATGTAAGTATGCCCAGTCACCCAGCCGATGTCGGCGGTGCACCAGAAAGTGTCGCTCGGCTTGATGTCGAAGGTCCACTTCATGGTCAGGATGGCGTGGAGCAGGTAACCGCCGGAGGAATGCTGCACGCCCTTGGGCTTGCCGGTGGAGCCGGAGGTGTAGAGCAGGAACAGGGGATGCTCGGCTTCCACCCATTCCGGTTCGCACGTTGCCGGCTGGTCTTCCATCAGATCGTGCAGCCAGACGTCGCGCCCCGCCACCATGTTGCAGGCGCCGCCGGTACGCTTGTAGACGACGACGGTCTTGACCGCATCGCAGCCGCCCATGGCGAAAGCCTCATCCACGACGCCCTTGAGGCTCATGGCCTTGCCGCCGCGGCACTGCTCGTCGGCGGTGATGACGGCCACGGCGCCGGCGTCCTGCACCCGCTCTTGAACAGACTTTGCGGAGAAGCCGCCGAACACGACGGAATGGATGGCGCCGATGCGGGCACAGGCCTGCATGGCGGCCACGCCTTCGACGGACATTGGCAGATAGATCAGTACGCGATCACCCTTGCCTACGCCATGCTGCTTGAGGCCGTTGGCGAACTTGCACACCATCGTGTGGAGTTCGCGATAAGTCACCTTGGTGACCTTGGCGTCGTCGGCCTCGAAAATGATCGCGACCTTTTCGCCATTGCCGTTTTCCAGGTTGCGATCGAGGCAGTTGTACGAAACGTTCAACTTCCCATCGGCAAACCACTTGTAGAACGGTGCGTCGGTTTCGTCCAGAACCTGGGTAAAGGGCGTTTGCCAAGCCAAATGTTCCCTGGCAAGCCGGCCCCAGTAGCCGGTGTAATCCTGTTCCGCCTCCTTGACCAGGGCTTCGTATGCCGCCATCCCTGAAATCGTCGCGTTCTTTATGGTCTCTTCCGACGGGGGGAAAACGCGGGACTCGTGCATCACTGAATCGATCGCGGACATCTGGACTCCTCTCCTCTTGCTGATTTGGATTAATGAATTCTGTCGGCTTGATCCAACGCGCGCCTTTACGGCTTTTACGGCTTATTCTCAGGCGGGGGGTCGGGACCAAGGGCACCAGGCCCGCCAGGGCGCAAAGCTGCGTTCCGTGCCGCCCGGCGCAGGGCCCGTATTTTAGGTTAAACCAGAAGTAAATCGAGCAATTCTTGAATTCGTACTTTGCCGCGCCGGCACGGCGAGAAGGTTTGGCGCCCCAATCCCCCGTGACTGACGCCAAGTGGCGTGCCATGTAGAATCCCGCATTCTCTTGCGCCGGCTGCTTTCACCGTGCGCCCCATCAAATCTCTCAGCCCATGAAACCAGTCACCCCATTGCTCGAAAGCATCATTTTCGCCAGCCGCTGGCTCCAGGCACCCCTCTACCTGGGGCTCATCGTGGCGCAAGGCGTCTACGTTTATCAGTTCATGGTGGAGCTGTCCCATCTCGTGCTTCGCATCGGCAAGCTCACCGACGCCGAAATGGTACTGATCATCCTCGGGCTGATCGACGTGGTGATGATCGCGAACCTGCTGATCATGATCATCATCGGCGGCTATGAGACGTTCGTCTCCAGGCTGGATCTGGAAAACCACCCCGACCAGCCGGAATGGTTGTCCCACGTCAATGCCGGGGTGCTCAAGGTGAAGCTGGCGATGGCCCTCATCGGCATCTCGTCCATCCACCTGCTCAAATCCTTCATCAATGCAGAGAATCTGCCCGAACGCGCACTGATGTGGCAGGTGATCATCCACCTCGCGTTCCTCTTGTCGGCGCTGGCCGTCGCCTATACCGACAAGATGGTGAACCAGACCTTGCTCCTATCCCGCAAGGTGCACTGAACGGAGCCTCCCATGACCACGATCCGCCAGGAAGACCTCATCCAGAGCATCGCCGATGCGCTGCAGTTCATCTCCTACTACCATCCGGCCGATTTCATCCGCAATCTGGCCCGGGCGTACGAGACGGAGCAGTCCGCCGCGGCAAAAGACGCTATCGCCCAGATCCTCATCAACTCGCGCCTGTGCGCCGAAGGCCACCGCCCGATCTGCCAGGACACGGGGATCGTCAATGTGTTCCTCCGCGTAGGCATGGACGTGCGCTGGGAGAGCAAAGTGTCGCTGCAGGAAATGTGCGACGAAGGTGTACGCCGCGCCTACCTTCACCCGGACAACAAGCTGCGTGCCTCCGTACTGCAGGATCCGGCGGGCGGGCGCAAGAACACCAAGGACAACACGCCCGCCGTCGTCCACGTTTCGCTGGTGCCGGGCAACACGGTGCATGTGGATGTCGCCTCGAAGGGCGGCGGCTCGGAAAACAAGTCCAAATTCATCATGCTCAACCCGTCCGACTCGATCGTGGACTGGGTGCTCAAGACAGTTCCGACGATGGGCGCCGGCTGGTGTCCGCCGGGCATGCTGGGCATCGGCATCGGCGGCACGGCGGAGAAAGCGATGTTGATGGCCAAGGAAGTGCTGATGGAGCCCATCGACATCCAGGATCTCATCGCCCGCGGTGCCACAACCCGCGCCGAAGAACTGCGCCTCGAGTTGTACGAAAAGATCAACGCGCTGGGGATCGGCGCCCAGGGCCTGGGCGGGCTGACCACAGTACTCGACGTGAAAATCCGCGACTACCCGACCCATGCCGCCAGCCTGCCGGTGGCCATGATCCCCAACTGCGCCGCCACCCGCCACGTGCATTTCACGCTCGACGGCACCGGCCCGGCCCACCTGGAACCGCCCAATCTGGACGACTGGCCAAAGCTTGCCTACGACACCTCAAAGGGCAAGCGCGTATTCCTGGACAAAGTCACGCGCGAAGACGTGGCCGCTTGGCAGCCCGGCGACGTGCTGCTGCTCAACGGCAAGCTGCTCACCGGCCGCGATGCCGCGCACAAACGCATGACGGACATGCTGAACGCCGGCCAGCAGTTGCCGGTGGATTTCACCGGCCGCTTCATTTATTACGTCGGTCCGGTGGATCCGGTGCGCGACGAAGTGGTCGGTCCCGCCGGCCCCACCACCGCCACGCGCATGGACAAATTCACCCGCCAGATGCTCGAAGCCACCGGCCTGCTGGGCATGGTGGGCAAGGCCGAGCGCGGTCCCGCCGCCATCGAGGCGATCCGCGACAATGCCGCGGTGTATCTCATGGCAGTCGGCGGCGCGGCCTATTTGGTCTCCAAGGCCATCATCGGCGCCAAAGTAGTCGCCTTCGAAGACCTGGGCATGGAGGCGATCTACGAGTTCGACGTGCGTGACATGCCCGTCACCGTGGCGGTCGATTCCCGTGGCACCTCGGTACACCAGACCGGGCCCAAGGAATGGCAGGCGCGCATCGGCAAGATCCCCGTGGTGGCGAAACTGACCCCCCAGTTCGCTCAATTCTCCTGAATCGGCGGGGCGCACGAAACGCCCTGCCTTTCCCGCCGCCCTACCGTGTTCCGTAAACTGCGCATCGTTCTCCTGCTGCTGGTGCTCGCCACCGTGGCGCAGACGGCCTGGCTGGCGAAGTCCCGTGCAACCAACTGGACATCCAGCGTCGGCGTCGCCGTTTACCCGATCGCCGGCGATGGCTCCGGCGCGGTGGGTGCTTATATCGCCAAGCTGAACGCCGACCAGTTCGATCCTATCGAGGAGTTCTTCGAGCGCGAAGCCAAGCGCTATGGCGTCGACACCTGGCGGCCGGTAGACGTATCCCTCGCCCCACCGATCGCCAGTCTTCCGCCGGCAGCGCCAACCGGCGGCAACCCGTTGCGCGCGATCCTGTGGAGCCTGGAAATGCGCTATTGGGCCTGGCGCCACGATGCCCATCAGGGCCCGAAACCACAGGTGCGGCTGTACGTCGTCTACCACGACCCGGCGCAGACCGGTAGCGTCGCCCATTCGCTCGGCCTGGAAAAAGGTTTGATCGGCGTCATCCACGCCTTTGCTTCCCGCAGCATGGGTAGCCAGAACAACGTGATCATCGCCCACGAACTGCTCCACACCTTGGGCGCCACGGACAAATACGACCCCACCACCAACCAGCCGCGTTTCCCCGACGGCTACGCCGAGCCCGAGCGCACGCCCCCCACTCCCCAAGAGGAGGCCGAAATCATGGGCGGCCGCACCCCCATCAGCGAATCCGAATCCGAAATCCCCCGCTCGCTGCAAGAAGTGATCGTCGGCCCAGCGACCGCGCGGGAGATCAACTGGATCAAGGGCTGATCGTCGCCCCCCACCTCCCTGCTCACCACGCCGGGCGAAAGCGCGCGAACTGCCGGGCCGTTTCGGCGACTAACGGCAAAGTAACGAGAACAGCAGGCCGTCCCGCCCTGCCGCTCGGCACCCCTTCCTTTCTTCGGGCGTATCGACCATGACCGTCACGATCCTGTGGATCCTCGCAAGCTTGCTGGTGATTGTCGGACTCGCGGGCGTCGTGCTGCCGGCCCTGCCGGGTACCCCGTTCATTTTTCTCGGCTTGCTTCTCGGTGCCTGGATCGATGATTTCGCCAAAGTCGGTGGCCTCACCATCGCCCTGTTGGGCGTGCTGGCGGCACTGGCCTGGCTGGTGGATGTGGTCGCTACCTCCCTCGGGGCAAAACGGGTCGGCGCCAGCACCATCGCCATCGTCGGCGCTGCCCTGGGAACGATCGCCGGCCTGTTTTTTGGCATCCCCGG
>JBAWHH010000669.1:0-6345 GCA_049593715.1 Rhodocyclaceae bacterium | reverse complement strand
CTCCTGAATGTCCGGAACCAACTATAACCGAGACCCGCGCATCCCGCTGAGGGCGGGCCACGCCCACCGACACGGACGCCGCCACACCGCTGACCACCACCACCGCCATGCCCAGCCAGGACAGCAGCGCCGGCACTTCGTCCCAGACGAACGCGCCGAGCAGGACTGAAAAGACTACCGTCGTGTAGGCAAGCGACGCGGAGACCAGGGTCTTGCCACAGCGATAGGCGCGGGTCATGGCGAGTTGAGCCATGCCACCGAAAATGCCGACGCCGAGCAGGATGGCAAGACCGCGGCCCTCGACGGCGTGGAACGACCCGGACCCCGCAAGCCAGGGCAGCGCCCCCAGCGTGGTGATCACCGAGAAATAGAAAACGGTGCGCCATTCCGGCTCGCCCAGGTCGCCGAGATTGCGCACGTTGAGATACGCCACCGCCGCAAGAAACCCCGACACCAGGCTGCCCACGGCGAACCAGATCTGCTCGCGATGCAGGGTCGGCTGCAGCAGCAGCACAACGCCGCAGAACCCCAGGACCAGGGACAGAACGAGCCGGGACGGCAGCCGCTCGCGCGACCAGAAGGCCAGCAACAGGCCGAAGAAAAGGGGCGAGGTGTAGTTGAGCGTCACCGCCGTAGCCAGGGGCAGGTTGCTGAGGGAGAAAAAAAACAGCACCAACGCCACCAGCCCGCTCACGCCCCGGCTCAACTGCGTCCGCCAGTGGGGCGTTGTGAGCGGCCAGCCGCGCCAGGCGATGAAGCCCCACAGCGCCACGGTGGCGATCAATCCGCGATAGAAGACGAGTTCCGCCGGATCGAAAAGGGGGGCGCCCATCTTCACGCATGCGCCCATGATGGCGAAGCACAGGCTGGCGACCACCATCCACAGCGACTGGGCACTGGAACGGGTGGAAAGGGGTCCGTTCACCAAGATTCGGGGGAAATCCGCTCGCTTATTGGGGTGAGACGCAACGTCTCCAGCCCCTTGGCGGCGCCGGAGGGTGTACCCGGCGCCGCCGGGCGGCGACTACGCTGGATCAGGCTAGAGATGGCCTTCGAGTTCGCGGCGATACCATTCGTGGAAGTGCTGCATGCCGTCTTCCATGGGCGACTGATACGGGCCGACTTCGTCCCGCCCCTGCTGCAGCAGGGCTTTGCGGCCGCGATCCATGCGGCGGCAGATGATATCGTCCTCTTCCGCGGTCTCCCGGTAGGCGGCCTGTTCCGCCTCGACGAATTCGCGTTCGAACAGGGCAATATCTTCCGGATAGTAGAACTCGACCACGTTGGTCGTCTGCTCCGGCGAGCGGGGGATGACGGTGCTGACGACCAGCACGTGCGGATACCATTCCACCATCACGTTCGGATAGTAGGTGAGCCAGATCGCTCCCTGGGGAGGCATTTCGCCCTGGTAATACTCCAGGACGACCCGGTGCCACTTTTCGTACACTTTGGACCCGGGCTGCCGCAGGCCGGCATGGACGCCCACCGTCTGCACCGAGTAGCTGCGCCCGAACTCCCACTTCAGGTCGTCGCAGGTGACGAAACGGCCCAGGCCCGGATGAAACGGCGCCACGTGGTAGTCCTCGAGATAGACCTCGATGAAGGTTTTCCAGTTGATGGGGTATTCGTCCACCATCACCCGGTCCAGGACATAACCGGAGAAATCCATTTCCTTCGCCACGCCGACCGCCGCGAGATCTTCGGCGACACGGCGCGGGCCGGCGAACAGCATGCCGTTCCAGCTCTGCAGAGGCGTCTTGTTCAGGTGCAAACAGGGGTTGGCGGGAAACTTCGGCGCGCCGAGCAGCTTGCCCTCCGTGTCGTAGGTCCAGCGGTGCAGCGGGCAGACGATGTTCCTGGCGTTGCCCCGCCCTTCCAGCATGATGGCCTGGCGGTGGCGACACACGTTGGACAGCAGTTCGACGCCGGAATCGTTGCGTACCAGCACCTTGCCGTGGTCCATCCAGGCGAGGGTGTGATAATCGCCCAGGTTCGGAGTCATCAGTTCATGGCCGACATAACCCGGCCCTGCATCGAACAGCAGGCGCTTTTCGATTTCGAACAAGCGTGGATCGAAGTACGAGGGAACGGGTAGCTGGGACGCGGCAGGGTACAAACTTGCAGCCACGCTGACATCGGTCATAAATCGCAACCTCCAGTCTGGCCGGAAATCGGAAAGCCCGCGATTTTAGCCCAATCCCGGTTTGACCATACGGCGGGCAATAAGCTATTTTTCGCCATTTGCGACATCCCTTCCTTCATGGTCAAGTCGGCAAATCCCGCTCCACCCAAAAGCTTCGAAGCTGCGTTGGCCGAACTCGAATCCCTGGTGCAGACAATGGAATCCGGCAAACTGGCCCTGGAGGAATCCCTTACAGCCTACCAGCGTGGCGCCGAGTTGCTGAAGTTCTGCCAGTCCAGGCTCGACGACGCCGACCAGCGAATTCGCGTTTTGGAGGCAGGGGTGTTGAAGGAGTTCCCCGCCACCGAAGGCCTAGAGGACTGACATGAACGCCCCCTCCGATTTCGCGGCTTGGATGGCCGCCACCCAAGACCGCACCGAACAAGCCCTCGCCCGCTGGCTGCCCAGCGGCGACATCGCCCCGCAGCGCTTGCACCAGGCCATGCGCTACGCGTGCCTCGGCGGCGGCAAACGCGTGCGCCCGCTGTTGAGCCACGCCGCCGGCGACCTTTCCGGTGCGGCGCCGGAACGGCTAGACGTGGTGGGTTGCGCGGTGGAACTGATCCACGCTTACTCCCTGGTCCACGACGATATGCCCTGCATGGACAACGACGTCCTGCGCCGCGGCAAGCCGACTTGTCACGTGGAATACGACGAGGCGACGGCCCTGCTGGTGGGGGACGCACTGCAGTCCCTGGCGTTCCAGCTCATCGCCGAACAGCCGGTCAATGGCGATGCGAAGGCGCAACTCGCCATGGTCACGCTGCTTGCCCAGGCATCCGGATCCCGCGGCATGGCAGGCGGTCAGGCCATCGATCTGGCAGCGGTGGGCAAGGCATTGACCGCCGAAGAACTGGAGTTCATGCACATCCACAAGACGGGGGCCCTGATCCGCGCCGCCGTGCTGCTGGGCGCCCGCTGCGGCGAACCGATCGAACCGAAGCAGATGGAGCATCTGGACCATTTCGCCAAGGTCATCGGCTTGCTGTTCCAGGTGGTGGACGATCTGCTGGACACTGAAGCCGCCACCGCCACGCTGGGCAAAACGGCGGGCAAGGATGCGATGCAGAACAAGCCGACCTACGTCACCATCCTCGGCGCCAGCCGCGCCCACGAATTCGCCGCAGACCTGCACGATCAGGCGGAGAATGCGTTGCTCGCCTTTGGTCCCCAAGCGCGGCGACTGAAAGAACTGACCGATTTCATCGTCAATCGCAAATTCTGAGTCCCTCCTCTCGTCCCCGAAATCCCTCGCAATGCCATCCTACCCGCTGCTGGAAACCATCAATTCCCCTGCCGATCTGCGGCGCCTGGACCGCCGGCATCTGCAACCGATCGCCAACGAACTGCGCGACTACCTGCTGGAATCTGTCTCCGCCACCGGCGGCCACCTGTCCTCCAACCTGGGCACGGTGGAACTGACCATCGCCCTGCATTACGTCTACAACACGCCCTTCGACCGCATCGTCTGGGACGTGGGTCACCAGACCTACCCCCACAAGATCCTCACCGGCCGGCGCGAAGGCATGTCCCGCCTGCGCATGTTGGGAGGGATTTCCGGTTTTCCCAAGCGCAACGAAAGCGAGTACGACACGTTCGGCGTTGGGCACTCCTCCACGTCGATCTCCGCCGCCCTCGGCATGGCGGTGGCGGCGAAACAGCGCGGTGAAAACCGCCGCGTCGTGGCGGTGATCGGTGACGGCGCCATGTCTGCGGGGCAGGCCTTCGAGGGCCTCAACAACGGCGGTTTCCTCGACACCGACCTGCTGGTGATCCTCAACGACAACAAAATGTCGATATCGCCGCCGGTGGGGGCGCTCAACAAGTACCTCGCCCGGCTGCTGTCGGGACGGACGTTCAATGCGGCGCGGCAGTTCGGCGAACGAGTACTGGCCAAGCTGCCACCCATGCTGGAGTTCGCCAAGCGCGCCGAAGAGCACGTCAAGGGCATGGTGGCGCCGGGCACCCTGTTCGAGGAATTCGGCTTCAACTATTTCGGCCCCATTGACGGGCACGATCTGGACGCGCTGCTGCCGGCGCTGCACAACCTGCGCGAATGGCATGGCCCCCAGTTCCTGCATGTGATCACGCGCAAAGGCCAGGGCTACCGCCGGGCGGAGGCGGATCCGGTGCTTTATCACGGCGTCTCCAAGTTCGAGCCGGAGAACGGCATCGAGAGCGGAAAATCCGGCGGCAAGCTCAGCTTCACGCAGATCTTCGGCGACTGGCTGTGCGACATGGCGGCCCAGGAACCGCGTCTGGTGGCGATCACGCCGGCCATGCGGGAAGGTTCGGGCATGGTGCGTTTCGCCGAGCAATTCCCCACGCGCTTCTTCGACGTCGGCATCGCCGAACAGCACGCGGTGACGTTCGCGGCCGGCCTGGCCTGCGAAGGCTTGAAGCCGGTGCTCGCCATCTACTCCAGTTTCCTGCAGCGCGGCTACGACCAACTGGTGCACGACGTGTGCATCCAGAATCTGCCGGTGGTTTTTGCCCTCGATCGTGGTGGCCTGGTGGGCGCCGACGGCGCGACCCACCACGGCACCTTCGATCTCGCCTACCTCAACTGCATCCCGAACATGACGGTGATGGCCGCGTCGGACGAGAACGAGCTGCGGCAGATGCTCTACACCGCGGTGCAGATGGACTCGCCGGTAGCGGTGCGTTATCCGCGCGGCAGCGGACCGGGCGTGGCGCTGGAGAAGGAAATGACCGCCCTGCCCCTCGGCAAGGCCGTTGTGCGGCGCCAGGGCAAGAAGGTCGCCCTGCTGGCTTTCGGCACCATGCTGGCGCCAGCCCTGCAGGTGGGCGAAGAACTGGATGCCACGGTGGTGAACATGCGTTTCGTCAAGCCGCTGGACGCCGAACTCGTCACCGGAATCGCCAAGACCCACGACTTGATCGTCACGCTGGAGGAAGGCTCCGCAATCGGCGGAGCCGGCAGCGAGGTGGCGCGTGTGGTCGAAGATAGCGGATCCAAGACGCGCATCCTGCGCCTCGGCCTGCCGGACCAGTTCATCGAGCAGGGCGAGCAGCACGAATTGTTGGCCCAGTTCGGCCTGGACAAGGCCAGCATACTGAACCGGATAAAGGCAGTATTAGTTGAGTAGATTACTGGGAAAAGGTAGCATCAGGACCATCCCATGGCCCCTTGAGAAGCACCGATGAAATCGCGCGAAGCCGTCTCCATTCCCGACGTCCAGAACTCCGCGGACTCGCGCCAGCTCGCCATCAACAAAGTGGGCATCAAGTCGATCCGTCATCCCATCAAGGTGTTGGACAAGAGTGGCGGGGTGCAGCACACCATCGCCGTGTTCAACATGTACGTCGGGCTGCCCCACAATTTCAAGGGCACCCACATGTCGCGCTTCGTGGAAATACTCAATTGCCACGAGCGGGAAATATCGGTGGAATCGTTCGAATCCATGCTGCGCGAGATGGTCAAGCGCCTGGAAGCGGAAATCGGCCACCTGGAAATGGCTTTCCCGTACTTCATCAACAAGAAGGCGCCGGTTTCCGGGGTGGAAAGCCTGATGGACTACGAAGTCACCTTCATCGGTGAGGTCGGCGCAGGGGCCACCTATCGGCAGACGACCAAGGTCGTCGTGCCGGTGACCAGCCTCTGCCCGTGTTCGAAGAAGATCTCCGACCGCGGTGCCCACAACCAGCGTTCCCACGTCACCATCACGGCGACGACCAACGATTTCGTGTGGATCGAGGAACTGGTGCAGTTGGTGGAGAAGCAGGCGTCCTGCGAGCTGTATGGCCTGCTCAAGCGCCCGGACGAGAAACACGTCACCGAGCGCGCCTACGACAATCCAAAATTCGTCGAGGACATGGTGCGCGACATCGCCGGACTGCTCAATGCCGACCCGCGCATCGATGCCTACGTGGTCGAGTCGGAGAACTTCGAGTCGATCCACAACCACTCCGCCTACGCGCTGATCGAGCGGGACAAACACGCCGGCTAGCGGAGAGTTCTTCGCCGGGCCCGGCGGCGCCGGGAAAGAAAGTGGTTACAGAACCTTGCCCGGGTTCATCAGGCCGTGGGGATCGATAGCCTTCTTCACCCGGCGCATCAGATCCATTTCCACGTCGCTCTTGTGGCGCAGGATCTCGTCCCGCTTGAGTTGCCCCAGGCCATGCTCGGCGGAAATGGATCC